>CAIWVT010000233.1 GCA_903916135.1 uncultured bacterium | reverse complement strand
GAAGAAATGAATCAATTAATATTGAAACAAATGCTCCAAAAACGAAAACCTAACAGAAAATATGAAAGGCGGACAAAGCAAGGAAAATATAGCAAATACAAATAATGTGTTTAAGTTAGCACCATTACTTAAATAAGGGGCAATAACAGGGTTGGCTTTTTAATTATTATTTGAATGTGTTTGATTTTTCTGGTTATTTAGTTTAGATTTTTTTACCACGGAGACACTGAGACCATGGAGATACACTAAGAGAATTGGTTTTGGTGGTTGGTTGGTTTGTTACTGTTTTCTAATTTTGTTCATGTTTGTAATGTTTTTAATGACAAAAGCTGAGTCTTTTAGGATAGAACGACTCAGGCTGGAGCCTGAGCCGAACGGGGATATTTAACTCTCCCCAATCGCTTTGCTTCCACATATAAATTTATATTTTTCAATTGTAAGAAACGCTACATGGTCTGCTACTAATTTTGCAAACTGATGGTATCGTTCTTTATCCTTTTTATATGATTTCTCTAATTCTTTGACTGCCTTTTGCAATTTTACCGCTTTTTTTCTCATTTCTTCCATGGTGCCTTTTGAAATGCCCAACCTTATGTGATTTATTCGTCCATCCGGACCTTTTGAATCTAAATATGTATAAACAGATTCTGCATATTCCGCACTTTCTTTGAATGTATTTGGAAAACCATTGTCGAATTTTTCATTGCATTTAGGACACATAAAATAAAAATAAGTGAACCCATTTGCAGTTTTTTCTTCTCCCTTTGGCAGAAGGGAAGTTTTGAAGCCGCAATGATGGCATTCCACATCATGAAATGTTGTCCATTTCTTTTTTGTTTCATTTTCGTAATTTTTCAAGTTTTCAAAACGGGCATTTGCCACTTCAATAACATCATCTTCAATTTTTTGATAATCCCTGATATTATTCTCAACCATTTTCTTTTCATCTTCATTTACCGGTATGTAATTACTATTGTAATTCTTAAAGAATTTCAGCAATACAAACAACTCCTTTTCATCTTTGGTATATGTTTCTTCTTCCATATTTCTACTATTTTATTATTACAGAACCTCTACTAAAAACTCTACAAATATCTCGTCATTATTTCCTACCTCTTTGTTGCTGCTTCATCCATCACTTCTTTTGCTGCTGCCAATTGTTTTTTCAATTCATCTATCTCTTTTACCAATTTTTCCTGCTCTTGGATGGGTGAAAAAGGGATTTTCTTATTCAAAATAACTGGCTGTGCAATATTGAGTTGGCTTGTTTTGTTGGTTTGTTGGTTATTGGTTTTTATTTGTTGTTGTTTTTGGTTTTAAGCTGCTTGGATTATTAATCTGAGGAAGAGGGTTAAATGGTGAAAAAGGCAAAGCCTATTTAGATATCTTCGAATTAGGCATAGCTTTAGCCGAACTGTACCGGACGGGGAGATTTAATTTATACTTCTTACAATATTCATCCTTTTAATTCAGTACATAATTTTCCCAATAAATTGATAGTTTCTTTTAACTCATTCTTTATTTTGATTAATGAGTTTAAATCATCTTCTAATTTAATGACAAATTTGTTTTCAAAAATGGATATTTTGTTGTGAATATCAGTTTCATCGCCATTTTCACTAAATTCCCAATATGCTTCAGTGTTGAAAAACTCATCTCTTAATGAGGCAAATGCTTTGGTGTTTGTTCCCAGAGCAGAGTTTTCATCCGTTAGTTTTGTTATCAGATTAAGTAATCTTGTGCTTTGTCCATCAGTTATTTTTATTGAACCTTTAGTTTTCTCTTTTTCGGAAACATCCAAATTGCTAAATATCTTATCTAATCTTTTTCTTATTGCTGTATCTTCCTTTTCCAATAAATTAACTTCGGCAATGAAATCATCCATTTTGAATGTAAAATGCGCTACTCTTTGTAGATAAGCAACTAATTCGGGATTCTCTTTTTTAGTTTCCATATTGTTTTTTATTTATTTTTTCTACTCTTTTAAGAATTTTTGGTTTTTTAGTTTAGATTTTTTAACCCCAACCCCGACTAAAGTCGGGACTATAACAGGGTTGGTTTTATTTTGTTTTTTTGGTTCTTTAGTTTAGATTTTTTTAACCCCAACCCCTTAAAAAGGGGCAATAACAGGGTTGGTTATTTATTTAGATGTGTGATTTTGAATGTAGATTTTTTCACCACTTAGACTCCCGACCTCCCGACTTCCAGTACGGGACAAGTGCGGTACGGGACAGGACTAAGAACACTAAGATACACTAAGGGGTTTGGTTTTGTTGTTTTGTTTGTTATTGGTTTTTATTTGTTGTTGTTTTGGTTTTAAGCTTCTTGGATTGGAAATCTGAGTGAGCAAGTTAATTAGTGAAATAGGCAAAGCCTATTGAAATATGTTTGACTTAGGTGCAGATTAAGCCGAACGGGGGATGATGATTCCATTTTAATTTTTCATAAAATCAAAAAATAAATGATAGATATTTATTTCTGTTGAATCTACACGTGAATGAGTAGTTTTAAAACTATGAGACCAATTGTTATATAATTGTTCTGTAAAATCACTGCTTTTATAACTTTCTTTTTTACATTTTTCTTGTAACCCATCACTAATATCCTTAACACATCCTTTTATTACAAAGCCTAACATTCCAGCATTTGATTCATTTGCTGAATATTCTTTATTGATAAATCTATATAATCCTTCATCAATGTATTTTTGACTAACATTTTTAAGACGTTTACATTCAATAATAAATTCAAGTCCTGAAATAGCAAAAGACAAATCTGCTCTTCCTAAATCATCTTCATTTTTAAATACCCACCTTTCCCAATTAATTTGAAGAATATTATCTTGTACCAATTCCTTTATTATAGGATTTTGATAATAAAAATCATGAATAAATCTATCTCTTATTTCATTCTCAATTGCAATACTTTTATCAATTCTACTATACGAATCTACTATAGCTTTCAAATAAAGATTCTCTATTAAATCTTGCTTTGATTTGAATTTCAATATTTTTAATCCAGATTGTATAAATTGGTTTTTCCTATTCATTTCTATCTGGCAAGTTTGATAAAAGTAAATCTATTTCTTCTTTAGCATCCTTGTAGGCTTGTCTTTTTGTCCAATCCTTAAATTGATTGCTTTTAATTAGATAGAAATGAGTTGGTTCGTATATTTTAATTTTTTCTTCTCTTAATAGTTTATCTGTATCCGTAAGTTGTTTGTTTTTTACAAATTGGAGTACTTGTAGAGTGTCATCAGGAATTATTTCTTCTTCTAAAATATTTTCTTCAATTGAAAATTTTATAATAGCTCCAATATTTTTAGAAATATTAAATGAAGCATTTATTGAATAATTAGGAGATAATATAAGCGAAAACGTTTCTTTAAAAGTATTGAAGTATTCTTTAATATCGTTGGGTTGTGCTATTTGTAATTTTTCATTTGCACGTTCATCATTAACCTGATAAAATTCTTTAATAATCTCTTTTTCGTAATCGGTTAATTCATATAAATCGAAAATAATATTATCAATTTGATTTTGTAATATGGTTTGTTTTTTTTCGATATTTTTTTTAAAAAGAATAAACAAATCAGTTAAACAGGCTTCGGTTAATGTTACATAATAAAAAGGCAATCTTGCGATATCCTTAGTCCTAAGAGCAGCCCATTTTTGATCTCCTTTATCCCATTGCGAAGAGACATTTGTCAAGTAGAATCCAATAAGAGAAGAATTAATAAGTATTTCATAAAAGCTATAATTTTCAACTACGCTGGAATTGAAAAATAATTTAGCAAAAACAATATTATCCTTAAAAACAATATTGTCATTAATAAAAACAGCCCTTAATCTTTTTCCATCACTCTTTAATGGTCTTCTAGCTATTGCAATGGAAGCTGTTTCAAAAATACTATCACGCTTATTTCTGAATTCTTGATTCCAATTATATTTTTTTAATTTTTTTATTACATATCTATCAAAACAATCAATATCTAACAAATCTCTCCAAATTGGAGTGCCAAACAATTTGCTCTCTTTTTTTGGTTCAAATCCACGCCCACTTATAATTACAAATTTTTCATCTTTTTTTCTTTCAATTTTCTGCAACAACTTATATGTTTCAGAATCTCCATTTATTAATATCCTCCAAAGATTATCATTTTGCAAGAATTCTTTTTTGTGGATAATAAAAGATTCATTGGATGAATATTGAATTAGTTCAAAATGTTCACCAAGTTTAGTCAACTTCGGAGAAATGTAATTTATATTATAATCAAAATTGCTTCGGTTAGGTCTATAAAAAACAATTACACATGGTTCACTTGCTCCAATTTCCACAGGTTCGGTTCCATGTATTTTTCCTATTACCTTTTTTCTAAACAGTATTTTATTGTAATGTGATAACTCAAAGAATGTGTCTATCTTGTTTTTATCAATAAATTCTCGTCTGAAATCTTCAGCTTTATCATTAAGAAATATTGAATTCTTAACAATCATTACTGTAAGAGTATCATCTTTTTGCCAACGGGCTACTCGTCGCAAAAAAGCTTGTGAACGTTCATAATCTGAAACATTTTTATATTCCGGATATTCACCATTTGCATTATCAATAGCTTTTCTTTCCTCTATATTTTCTTTGGTCAATTCAGTTGAAACAGAGCCCCATGGTGGGTTGGATACAATGAAATCAAATTTTTTGTCTTCAAAAATACTATCTATTATAGTATTGGCATTCATCAATGAACTCCCTATTAAACTTGGAAGAATAGGATTTGAATGTTCAATTTCATGACGAATAAATTCAGAAGATTCGTCTTCGAGGAGTGTAAGATAAAGGCTAAATGCAGTGATTTGCAATGCTTCGCTATCATTATCAATACCCCAGAGTTGGTTAATTAGTATATCCTTCTTTTCGTTGAAATGTAATTTTCTACCGTATCTTTGTGACAAAGCATCTCGCAATATCTTAAAGCTTTCAACTAAAAAAGCACCTGAACCCACTGCAGGGTCTAAAACTGTTAAATGCTGTTGTTCTTTTACTATTTTTTTTAAACTATGTGAAAGCATAAAATTGACGACAAATGAAGGAGTATAATAGATACCTTTCCCTTTTTTCTTGTCGTTTTTTAAGAAAGCTTCGTAAACATGACTAATAAGTTGAATAGGAATATTGTCAAACTGATAAGGAAACAATGTTCCCTGTCCACTTTGGTAATCAGTTGTAAAAAACAAATATAGTTTGTCTAAATATTCCGTCTTTATTTCATTTTCTGATAGTTTATTAACACCGAAAACATCTCCATTAATTTTGCAAATTTCATCAAATGCTTCAATAATTCTTTTAGGAGATTTGCTTTCTAAGATATTTGTAAGATAATTTGAAGGAAAGATTTCTCTATCTTCGAGATATTTTACAAATAAGCTTCTTAAAATTAACAGATGTATTATTTGCTCATTGTCATAATTTATTAAATCATTACGTAATGTAATAAGATTTATAAGCAAATCTTTATCTACTTCTTGCTTATGCCGTTGTTTTTGTTGTAAAAATTCGTAGAAAAAAGTAGAATCAATAAAATTTTTGGATATAGTTTCAATATCAATATTCTTATATCCATCTGAATTTACACCATAGTCAAATGTTTTGATATAAATAGAAGATTTCAAAATAGATTTGGAATCTGGCTTTTTTTTCAAATCAATTATATAAGTCTTCTTTTCATCAACCGCTATAAAAGCGCTATCACAATTTTGATTCCATAATTTTTTATGATAATTAAAAATATCTATTTCTGTTGATACATGAATATATTTTACTGAAGGTGCATTAGGATTAGGAGAATAACTAAAAATATTCTCATATAGAGAACTTGAAATTTCCATTTTGGAAAATCCCAAACTTGTAAGGTAGATATGAAAATTTTTATTAGTCATTTTAGTTTGTAAAGATAAAAATTAATCAATAATACCAAATCAATTTTTATCTTAAATTATATAGTCATCAAATATGTAAATCTTGCTTTCCTTTGTTTTAAAAATGAATATCAACATGTTTATTGCTACCGGTGCTTATAGACGTGAGAATGCTGGATGTAAATATAAAAAATCATTTATGCGTAAATAATATGTCATTAGACAGATTATATCTTAGGTTTTGTGAATTTGAGGGCGGCGATTTGATGGTATTGAGGGCTGTCGCCACCGAAGAGGGAACGGATGTAGTTTTTTACGTGGTCGGCGAGTTCTTTGCCACCACCTACGCCATAAAGAAGACGGTTGCGCTCGATGCGAGCATTGTCGAAAGCGGGGAATACATCTACGACGGCATCGTTGATGGAGTTGATGTCGGTGAGGAGGGTGGTTAAGGTGTCGGTTGTTATTTCGGTTTCTTGGGGGTCGTAGAGGGGTTCGGCAATGAGAATCTGAATGAGGGCGTCGAGATTGTTGATGGTGTGGTCAATACCGGTTTGAGCGGCAGAGATTTGATTGACGGATTCGTCGGTGGGTTGTCCTTCGACGGTTTTTAGTTTGGGAACGGCACGGATGCCTTTGATTTTTTTGATATCAGATGCAATGTTTTCGAGGACATTTTTTGATATCTTGGTGGATGCTGCATAGTTGTAAACTTGCGTAAGGATTTTGTCGAGAGGCAAAAAGATTACTTGACGTGCTTTGATTTTGATTACCCAAATAGCACCTTTTTCGTTTACTATTTTGAATATTGCTTTTTCGGCAGCAAAATGAAGGATTAGCGCTGCGAGGAGGATGTCCGCATTGCTGGGTTGATACCTAGTGCCGATGGATTTTACAATGGCAATTGCTTTATTTAAATTACCGTGATTTACTACATGACCTGTTTCCATGTTTTTAAGATTTTAAGGTTTGAGAGAGCAAAATTAAATAATTTTTCAATACCAAGCGTTTTTTGATTAAAATAAATTTTTTTTGTTGTTGTTACACGGAGATTCACAGAGGGAAAAAGGAGATGCACGGAGGGTTGTTTTTAACACAGAGGGGACGGAGGGTTTTTTTTAACACAGAGGAAACAGAGGGCAACACGGAGGTGCACAGAGGTTTTTTTAACACAGAAGGCTCCCGACCTCCCGACTTACAGTTCGAGACAGGTGAGGGACAGGACAATGGCATTACACAAGGAAAACAATTATTTATGTGGTTTTTTTTAACACAGAGGAAACAGAGGGCAACACGGAGGTGCACGGAGGGTTTTTTTACTACAGAGGGGACGGAGGAAAAACACGGAGGGGCACGGAGGGTTCTTGATGAATAGTTTGTTGGCGGAGGCTGCTTTAATCAAATAATTTATTATACACAACGGCAGCTTTGGTGGAGGTTCCGTCAAATATCTTTTTTCCATCTTTGAGGCAGATGCCTCTTTTGCATATTTCTTCTACTTCACCCGGACTGTGAGAGACAAAAAGCAGCGTGGCACCATTTTCAATGATTTCGTGTATGCGGTTCATACATTTTTTCTGAAAGCCTCTATCGCCCACGGCAAGCACTTCGTCAATCATCAAAAGTTCGGGGTTAGCGGTCATCACACTGCTAAAGGAAAGTCGCGCGAGCATACCTGTGGAATACATTTTGGTTGGCATGCGCAGTTGTTCATTGGTTAATTCGGCAAAGTCGCTGACTTTTTCCATCATTTCTGTGCGGGTTGCTTTGCTATAGTTGCCCGACAGTGCCAAGGCAATGCGCATGTTTTCGTAGCCCGAAAGTTCGAGTTCGATTCCGGCTCCAAGTGCAAGTAGGGGGGAGATGCGGACATGGGTTTGGAGGGTGCCTTCTTCGGGATGAATGATGCCTGCTATGGTTCGCAATAGTGTGCTTTTGCCGCTGCCATTGGGACCTAAAATGCCAACGGAATCGCCCTTTTTTATATCTAAATCAATATGATGCAAGACACGATGTTTCTGAAAAGGAGCAATAAAGGATGCTTTTAAAATGAAGTCTTTTAGGGAATGTATTCCTTTTCTGCTTTGCAGATAGCTTACGGAAACGTTGTGAAGTTTGATTACAGATTCCATTTGTTTATA
The DNA here is from genome assembly GCA_903916135.1 of uncultured bacterium. GTDB lineage: Bacteria > Bacteroidota > Bacteroidia > Bacteroidales > CAIWKO01 > CAIWKO01. Next base: position 11,128 of record CAIWVT010000233.1, on the reverse strand, counting down.
AGTTTGAGATGAATCCGTTGCGAATTTTCCTGTAAATCAAAAATGCAATGAGCGCAGTTACAGTGGTAATGACAAGACAGTTTACCATATAATGCAAAGAAGGGGCTGTGCCATCGTAGAACACGTTTCGGATTATTTTAAGGAAGTGATATAAAGGATTGTATTGGACAATAAATTTGAATCGTTCGGGAACCATATTGGCAGGATATGCGATAGGCGACAGATAGAACATGGCGGGGTTGATGGTGTTCCAGAGTATGCCGACATCTCTAAAGAACACATTGAGCGAACCCAATATAAGTCCAACAGAGAAAATAAAAATGGAAAATAACAGGATTACCGGAATGAGATACAGAAGATTGAGGGTGATGTGCAGTCCCATAAAATACATAATTACCATGAAAGGAATCAAACCCAAAAGGAAGCTAATCAGTTCGCCACCCAATTCAGTTAGGGGATAAAATGTTTTGGGAATATTGAAGGATTTTATTAGAAAGGCATTTTTGATAAATACCAGACATAGCGCGCTGGTGCCTCCCGAAAAATAAATCCAAAATACTAATCCGCTCAACACATAGAGCGGATAATTTTGAATAGATGGAAAGGCATGGGAGAAAATTGTCAAAAAAATCAGTAGGTACAAAAAAGGATGTAGCAAACTCCACAGAAATCCCAAGGCAGAATGTTTGTATTTAAGCTGCAGATTTTTATAAATCAAAAAGAAAATAATATACTTGCGATTGCCGAGCATTGCTAAAATTTTGAACAAAATAACGCATTTTTTTTGATATAACGGGTAACTATTCTCAAAGAAGTGTCGGCACGTATGTTTGTCTTGATATTATAATATGCCTTTATGTGATGAATATCAACAGATTCTAGGCAGTTGTTCGCCAGTGAGCATGTCAATAATGCGTTTGCCTCCAATTTGAGTTTTTAGCACTACTCTTTTTGGATTTTCGGCGGTTACTTCGCCAATGATGCAACCGTTGTTGCCTAAATTATTTTTGTGCATTGCATCAAGCACCTTGTTGGCATCTTCTTGAGCCACTATCAGAACGAGTTTTCCTTCATTGGCGATATACAAAGGATCGAAACCAAATACTTCGCACAAACCCAGCACGCTTTCGCTCACCGGAATTTTATCTTCATCAATCTGAATTCCATAATTACAGTTTTCAACGAGTTCGCACAGCACGGTGGCGATACCTCCACGGGTGGCATCGCGCATAAACCGAATGGAGTCGGAAGCTTCCATAATTTCTTTTATCAAGATGTTTAGGCTGGCACAATCTGATTTCAAATCATCGGCAAATTTGATATTGTTGCGCGAACCAATGATGGTTACGCCATGTTCTGCAATGTTTCCATTGATGATAATTTTATCTCCGGGTTGGATGTTGTCGCCATAACTGATATGTTTGTGTTTTTGATTTATCACGCCGATGCCGCTGGTATTGATAAATATTTTGTCGCATTTGCCTTTATCCACCACTTTGGTATCTCCAGCCACGATACTAACGTTAGCCTTGCGAGCTTCATCAGCCATCGTTTTCACAATTTCTTCTAATTGCTCGAAGGCAAACCCTTCTTCAATAATAAACCCACAACTCAAATATAAAGGTGTGGCACCCGAAACAGCAATATCATTGACTGTTCCGCAAACCGCCAGCTTGCCGATGTTGCCTCCCGGGAAGAAAATCGGGTCAACCACATAGGAATCGGTGGTATAGGCAATATGGGTGTCGGGCAAATCCAACAAAGTGGCATCCGTTGGAAAATGTTTTTCGTTTTCGCCGAAATGTTTAAAAAAGATGCTTTGAACCAGTTCGTGGCTCAGTTTGCCTCCGCTGCCGTGTCCGAGAAGAATTGTCTTGTTTTTCATGTGGTATTTTATCTTTAAATAATCTGTTTAAAACGTTTTGGCTTGTAAATCCAAAAACTTCTTAAGTTTTTTAATTAATTTTTTCGGCAAATATAAGAGGTTAGATTCACATTTCGAGAATTTTTTTTAATAAACGTATAAATATTATTTGGTTTTGTACGTTGCTAAAGAAAAACAATTTTTAATTTCCTGTAGAAAAACAATTTTTAATTGATTAATTGTGTAATTTTATGGTCTTAAATTTTAATAGGTTTTTATGACGTTATTATAATAGAAAAGTAGTATTATTTCATTAAACAAAAATTAGATGTTTCTCTTTTTAAGACTCTTACGAGAAAGTTATTTGTTCGCCTTTCAGGCGATAATTGTAAATAAATTGCGCACCATTTTATCCTTGTTGGGTATTACGATAGGTATTTTTGCTGTTATTACGGTTTTCACCATCGTGGATTCAATGCAACTGACCATCCGAAAAAATATAGAATCCTTGGGAAATAACACGCTTTTTATACAAAAATGGCCCTGGGCATTTGGTGGTGATTATCCATGGTGGAAATATATGAATCGCCCCGAACCTAAATATACTGAAATGAATGAAGTGTTGAAACGTGCCAATGGCATAGAGTCGGCAGCTTTTATGATTTCTACCTATAAGACCATTAAGCATATAGACCGAAGTATTGATAATATCGAAGTTGATTGTGTTTCTCACGATTATTATAAGGTGTGGACGGTGAATCTTGGTAATGGCAGATATTTCACACCACTTGAGTCGGCTGGAGGCAAAAATGTGGCAATCATTGGCAGCACAGTAGCCGAATACTTGTTTCCAAATATAGATCCAATTGGCGGACAGATTAAAGTCTTTGGCAGAAACCTTGAGGTTATTGGTGTTTTTAAAAAGGAAGGCAAAGACATGTTTGGCAACGGACCTGATGAACAAGTGCTGATGCCGATAAATTTTGCTCGGAATATTATTGATGTTCGTTATGAAGGATATCAGCCCACGCTAATTGTCAAAGCGCGTCCCTTTTTCTCCAATGCCGAAGTGAAAGACGAACTCACCGGTGTGATGCGCTCTGTTAGGAAGTTAAAACCCGGAGCCGACGATGATTTTGCTATAAATGAAACCGATATATTGACAAAAGGATTTGAAGGCATCTTCTCCGTAATGACCATAGCCGGATGGATAATTGGTGGGTTCTCATTATTGGTGGGCGGGTTTGGAATCGCAAATATTATGTTTGTATCCGTCAGAGAGCGAACCAATATAATCGGAATTCAAAAATCATTGGGCGCAAAAAACTATTTCATATTATTCGAGTTCTTATTCGAAGCTGTTATATTGAGTTTGATTGGAGGTTTGCTTGGCTTGCTTTTGGTATATTTGGGGACCTTGGCTGTTTCGGCAGCTTTTGATATGCAGCTTACACTGACCTCGGGCAATATCATGCTGGGCATATTTGTTTCTGCAACCATTGGATTGATTTCAGGTTTTATACCTGCTTTTATTGCTTCCAAGCTTGATCCTGTGGTGGCAATAAGGACGGGAAATTAGTTCTTTTATTTCTCAATTTGAGGATCAGTAAAAGCTTCGGAATCGGATTTTGATGCGCCATCAAGATGATACTTTTTATAGGATCTCAATGAGATGAAGATGGATATTAGCAGCAACACAATTCCTACGATAAAAGTACCTGTGAACCCAACGACCATATAAATTCCTAAGCCTAATACCGGCGCAAAGAAAGACCGAAGCCCGGTGAAACTTAGATGCATGGCTTGATATTCGGACGCTTCTTCTTTTTTACAAAAAAATACCGAGCCAATACTCCATAACAAGGACATCGTGGCAGCAAAAACTCCATTAAACAGCATCGCCAAAAACAAGGTGTAATATACTTTTATTCCCTTAATCCAAATAAACCAAGGTGCATACGTTGTCAATCCGATAAATAGCAGATAAAATAATAAGGAAGCAAACGTAATGGCAGAAAACCTTCGAGGGTCCATTTTGCCTAAAAGTTTTCCGAACAAAGGCAGCAACAGTATGGCTAACAAATTGTACGAATTTTTGTAAAAGGCAACGCTTGAATAATTCAAATCCAATGCCTTATTGAAATAAATGGCAATTACCGAAACTGTGCCCATGAATGCAAAGCCATAATACATAAAGCCCACTTCAAAATCACGAAAGGGTTTGTTAATGCGCATTTTTTGTTGCATATCTGCCATAGTTCTTTTTATGGATTGCCACAAAGGAATTCGTATCGTTTCTATGGCTTCCTCTTTATGCTTAATTTGAGCCAACAACCAAACCGAAAACATGCCCAATAGGGCTATAAATGGAAATATATAACGGTAAATGTTTTGATCCAAATCGAGCATCATGCCATAAAAAAAGGTAACGACCAACATAACTATTTTATTTGCTATGGTAGCATAACTGTAGAACACGCTGAAATTTTCGTGTGTGTAATTTGATTTTAAAAATTGATTTATAGTAGGATAAATAATAGGATTGGCGAAATAATACACCAAAAAAATCGCAAGAAATATGTAGTGATACATCCATACGTTTGCACTATGTCCCACATCCAACGGAAAAAAAACAAGCAAAATCAATGGTGCTCTTGTGAAAACTCCCAACCAAATCAAAAATCTCTTTTTATTTTATACTCTTCGCGACCATTCGTTCAGCAAAACCGAAAACGTTAGCACAAACACGCTAAACTGAAACAAAACACTCACGCCAACATCGCTGCCATTTAGACTTTTCAGAAACACAAATTCATTTAGAGCCAACACTCCAAGAATTATCCCTTCGATTATGGAGTAAGCGAAATGAATCCTAAATGTATTTTTTTCTTGTGCACCAAGTTTTTGGCGGAATGTAAATGGCATATTTTTTTGTTTCTGTTTGCAAAAGTACTTCTAAGAATTGAGATTTTGAAAAGAATTATTTTGTGATAAAAAAATTTTACCGACTTTTGCAGCATAATTATTGAAAATGAAATTTGTTTCTGAATATCGTGATAAAGCACTTGTAGAAAATATCGTGAATGAAATCAAGCGGGTTTCTCACAAAGAAATTGCTTTGATGGAAGTTTGCGGTGGACATACTATGTCTATTCATAAGTTTGGCATCCCTTCCCTGTTGCCTTCAAACATTCGTTTGTTGTCGGGTCCCGGCTGCCCTGTGTGTGTAACAAGCAAGAAATACATAGACATAGCCGTTCATCTCAGCCGCCAACCCGATGTTATCATAACTACCTATGGCGATTTGATTCGTGTGCCTGGCTCATCGGGAACTCTTGATATGTCGAAAGCTGCCGGAAACGACATCCGCATCGTTTATTCCACCATTGATGCTTTGAAAATTGCGCGTGAAAATCCCACAAAGAAAATCATATTCCTTGGCATCGGCTTCGAAACAACCGCTCCCGGAACCGCTGCCGCTATCATCAATGCCCACCAAGAAGGCTTGACAAACTTCTTCATTCATAGTTCCCACAAAATTATGCCCCCGGCAATGGAGGCTCTCATAACAGAAGGTGTGAAAATTGATGGGTATATATGCCCGGGACATGTCAGTGCCATCACGGGTTCCAGCATATACGAATTCATTCCGAAAAAATACAAATTGGGTTGTGTCATTGCAGGCTTTGAACCCACCGATATTTTGCAAAGCATATTGATGTTGGTCAACCAAGTGGAACAACACGACACTAAAGTTGAAATTCAATACAAACGCGCTGTGAAACCCGAAGGCAATCTGATTGCCAAAGCCATGCTCCACGAAGTATTCGAATTGGGTGAAGAATGGTGGAGAGGCTTCGGTGTCATTCCACAAAGCGGTTTAGAACTCCGCAAAGACTATAATCAATTTAATGTATCAACTCATTTCGACATCAATGTACCGGAACCAAAAGAAGATAAAGGATGTTGTTGTGGCGAAATCTTGAAAGGATTGAAAAAGCCAAGCGATTGCAAATTATTTCGGAAGATATGTACTCCCGAAAATCCTATAGGAGCCTGCATGGTTTCAAATGAAGGAGCTTGTGCTGCTTTCTATAAATATGACAATTAAAATTCACATAGCAAATAGAACAGCCAACTAATACCATTACATACTATATTTTAGTCCAAAATCAATTTGATATTAAGCAGTAGCTGTAATAAATATTGCGACCATAAAAACACACCAAGAAAATCCATTCAATCAAAAATCACATACTAATAATAAATAACCATCTCGGTTATTGTTCCTTATTTAAAGCTTGCCTTCGTGATACAATCAAACAGGGACAAATCGAAACCTGTCCCTATATATTCAAATTAAAGATTGCCTAAAACCGCTTACCGATTATTCATTCCTAATCAACACCTGATTACTGCAAATCCTTCACCACTTCCAACACCTCAGGCAAATCCATGCCAATGTTTTTCAGTCGTTCGATGGTAGGAATGCCGTTTGGAGTCCATCCACGACGGAAATAAACGGCATCAAGAAGTTGTTCGTACTGACTTTCGCGATGTTTGCGGGTGATAGCGACTTTTTCGGTGGTGGTTTTTCCTGCGGGGTCTATGCCGATTTTTTCCAACATCTGTTTGTCGTAACGTTCTTGACGTGATTCGTATTCCTCGTTAGTAACAGGACCTGCGGCGCGATAGGGTTGGGCATCATGTTTGCGCAAACCATAACCCCGACGAATATTGAAAATGCGTTGGAACTGATACACGCGCTCGGACTGTACGATGAGAGAGTCTTTGTCGAGTTCGAGACCTGTCACGGCTTTGTAGATGGTTACATAATTGTCCACATGTTCGGGGACTTTTCCAGGCTCGGCATGGGTGTGGTTGTCGGCAGGTTCCACATCGTTCCAAGGGAGTTTGCACAAACCCTGCAAACCAAACCAAGTCCGGAACATGGGGAAATAGTAGAGGGCTTCGGCTTTCTTTTCGAAAGTTGGAATTTGATTGTTGACCATATCCATAAAGATGAGCCAAGCTTCGTCGTGTTGCGGACCTTTGTTGGTCATGGCATAGCCGCCTTGTTGCGCAAGGGATTCTTTGGAGACGTATTGGGAATATTCGAGCCCTTTGTTTTCCATGCCAATATCTTGTAAAAATTGAGCATCGCCCCAACCTTTGGCACTAAAAAGTTCTTTCATTTTGCGAACGCCTTGTCCGGCAATCAATCCGAAACCTTCGCCGCGGGCAAGTTGATGGAGGAGTTGCATTGCACTGTCAGCATTTCCGAAATTGAGTTTGATGCCACCGGTACGTTCGTCGTTGAGAATGCCGTTTTCGTAACATTCCATGACGAAGCCGAGAATAGTTCCCCATGAAATGGTGCAGATGCCATAGGTGTCGCAATAGAAATTGGCTTCGATGGTGAAATCGGGGTCGAATATGCCTGCGCAAGGACCTAAAGAGGCTGCTGTTTCGTATTCGGGACCGTCAACAATGACTTTTGAATCTTTGTAAGGACCTGTTCTAACTAAATAATTATCTACGCCTTTGGTGCATGACATGTTGCAACCTATCCAACAACCATCGGGCATGTTTTGTGTGAAACGTGCTTTATAGACTTCAGCATGCACTTTAATTGCATCATCATTACTGCCAAATTTGAAATTGTTGGTAGGGAATAAATCATAATCGTTCATGATGTGGGTTAGGTGGGCAGTTCCGATTTTGCGCATTTGGCATTGTGAGTCGTCCAATTCGCGCATTTCTTTGTTGAAACGTTTACCGCGTTCCATGATGGGTTCCATGTCAACCACATTGTTCAAGTTTCCTTTTACGCCGGGTTGTTTGGCAACGATAGCGACGATTTTTTTATCGCGCAACACGGTTCCGATACCACCGCGTCCGGCTTGTTTGAGACGAACGACTTTGCGTTTCATGTCAAAGAAGGTAAAGTTTAGCATGCCAATCAAGGAATGTTCGGCAGCGGTGCCTGAAGAAACTACAGACACATTCATTTTGTCTTTTTCGTCGTTGGCGAAAACTTCGTGGAGTTCTTCGGCAATCAGATGACTATCTATGGGTAGGTTGGTAGCATCGAAGATTTGAACTTTTCCGTTTACACCATCAATGAAGACAATTAAGTCTGAATTAGATTTTCCTTGCAATTCTAAAGAATCGAAGCCTGAAAATTTCATAAATGGACCGAAATAGCCACCGACGTTGCTGTCAACAGCGATGTCGGTTTGGGGCGAAATGGTAACGACTAAGGATTTTCCCGTACCTGAATATTGGGTGATTCCACAAATTGGACCTGTGTTGATGACGATTTCGTTGTCGGGGTCGTTCCACTTGGTGTTTGGTTTTGTGGCATCCCACAAAAGTTTTAATCCAAAACCTTTTCCGCCGACAAATTTGTCTTTCATCATTTGGGAAACGGGTTTTTCTTTGATTGTTTGGTCGCCTACATTGACATACAAGGTGCGATTGTTGTACCCTTTTTCGATGGGTTTCAACTCATAAGACCATTCTTTGAGGAGTTTGTGATTTGATTTGAATTCTTGGATATTCATATAAAATTTATTTTAAATTATTTCTGGGTACAAAAATAAGCATATTATAAAACCAAAGTACTTTTATATGAAAATAATGTTGTTGTGTAGCGTTTTGCATAACGAATATCGTATGAATTATTTGGAATAAATCAATTTTTATTTGCAATTTCTGAGGTATTTTTGCGTTAGCTTTTTACTTTTATTCAATTAATTGAAATATGAAGTTTGAGGAAATAAAATTACTATTAGGAAATAAGACTGTCGGCATAGCAGGATGCGGTGGTTTGGGGTCGAATTGTGCTGTGGCATTAGCACGTGTTGGGGTCGGGAAACTCATTATATGTGATTTTGATATTATTGTTGAAAGCAACCTCAACCGACAATTTTATTTTTATAATCAGATAGGTTTAAAAAAAGCTCCGACCTTAAAAGCAAATATACATAAAATAAATCCGAAAATTGACGTTATAGCTTATAATATTAAGCTTGATTCAAGCAGCATTGTTGCCTTGTTTCGTGACTGCGATGTGATTGTGGAAGCTTTTGATCGTGCTGATATGAAGCAGATGATTCTTGAAACTGTTCTGGTTGAAATGCCGAATACACTTATAGTTTCTGGGATAGGCATGGCAGGATGGGGTAATAGCAATACGATACGCATGAGTCAGTATGGGAAGCTTTTTATTTGCGGAGATGGTGTTTCGGAAGTTTCGGAAGAAGAACCGCCATTGTCTCCACGTGTTGGAATAGTTGCAAATATGCAAGCAAATACTGTGCTTGAAATTTTATTAAAAGATAAAAAATGAAATGAAAATTAGACTTAATAATACTGATGAAGCATTTGATGAGGAAGACTTAACGATAGCCGAATTGTTGCTACTAAAAAAGTTTACATTTAAAATGCTAATTATAAAAATTAATGGCAACTTGGTGAAACAAGAAAATTATGCATCGGCAGCAATCCATGAAGGTGATGATGTGATGGTGCTACATTTGATTAGCGGCGGATGAAAAATTTTATAAAAGTTATACTTCAAAAGCTTTTGGGATTCGACACCTATCTTTATCTCTTTTCTTTATATATTATCAATACGCTGAAGCGGAATAGAAACGAGGGAGATTTTGTGTATTTTAGAGATATGATACCTGATGGGGGTATTATTATGGATATTGGTGCGAACATAGGAGTTATGTCCGTGCATTTGGCACGTACGCATCAAGATTCCAAAGTATATGCTTTTGAACCTATACCTTATAATATTCATACGCTTGAAAAGGTAATAAGCCATTACAAAATTGTGAACGTTGAAGTTATTAAGAGTGCATTGGGAAATTCTATCGGTGAAATTGAAATGGTGATGCCAGTTCAGAAATCTGCCCGACTTCAGGGTTTAAGCCATGTGGTGCATGATAGCATCACGGAATTAAATCATGGAGAGAAGTTTATTACGCCGCTCACTACCTTAGACGCTTTTATCAAAGAGCGGCAGATAAGTACTAAGATTACTGCCATAAAGCTGGATGTGGAGAATTTTGAATATTTTGTTCTTGATGGTGGACGAGAAACTATTGCTGCGAACCGCCCCATCGTGTATTGTGAATTATGGGATAACGAAAACCGTGTGAAATGTCTCGATTTGATGAAGGAATATTGTTACGCAATTATGGTGCTACAGTCAAAAAAATTATGTAAATTTGACCCTGAACTTCACAAGAAACAAAATTTCTTTTTCGTACCTGCATCATGAACCAAAATCCAGGAACCAATCGTAAGTTTATTACCAACCTGCTGATTCTTTTGTGCTTGAATCTGCTGATAAAGCCGTTTTGGATATTAGGCATTGACAGGACGGTTCAAAATACGGTTGGTGCAGAAAGTTATGGGTTTTATTTTGCCATCTTTAATCTCACGTTTCTGTTTAATATTTTGCTTGATTTTGGCATTACCAATTTCAACAATAGAAATATTGCTCAGAACAATCATTTGTTGAACAAGCACTTTTCGAGCATATTGATTTTAAAGTTTTTGCTGGCATTTGTTTATTTTATTGTTACAATTTCATCGGGATTAATTATTGGTTACAGCTCTCAACAAATGTTGATGCTTGGGGTTTTGTGTTTTAATCAATTTCTGATTTCTTTTATACTTTATTTGCGTTCGAATATTTCCGGGCTGCATTTTTTTAAGACGGATAGTGTTATTTCTGTGCTCGATCGTGTCTTAATGATTTTGATTTGCGGGGTTTTATTATGGGGAAATGTTTTCAAGCAGCCTTTCAGAATGGAATGGTTTATATTTGCACAGACAGGTTCTTATGGTATAGCTGCATTTATTGCACTTATGGTTGTTATTAAAAAAGCGAAATTCAATCGGCTAAAATGGAACCGACCTTTCTTTTTTATGATTATTAAACAAAGCTTCCCTTTTGCGATTTTAGTTTTACTTATGGCGTTTTACAATCGAATTGATTCGGTTATGATAGAACGTCTAATTCCAGGGAAACAAGGTGATAAACAGGCTGGATTGTATGCATCAGCATATCGTTTGCTTGATGCTGTCAATATGATTGCCTACTTATTTTCTGTTATACTATTGCCGATGTTTGCGCGGATGTTGAAATTTAAAACGGATGTGGAAAAATTGGCACGTTTGTCTTTCACATTGCTATTTATACTGACCGTGACTGTTGCATTTGGGTCGTATTTTTATAAGACT
>CAIWVT010000232.1 GCA_903916135.1 uncultured bacterium | reverse complement strand
AATGCGCATTAGCGCCCTGGCAACACCATCTTTATCTAATATTTTTTCAGGGGATAGTTCAACTAGAATAGCATTATCTGAAAGTGAATGATAAACTTCAAATTGGCGATTCCCAACGTTTTTTTCTAGAAGATAATACCGTAGTACTTTCTTGGCTGCAACACAATTTTTACCGAAAGGTATATTGCTCCATAAAAACAAGATATTCATCGATTCCGATATTTTTGATTAATTAGATTCTAAATATGGAAGGCCCAATATTTATTAGTTTCTTATTACACTTTTATTATGGATTTTTATCTTGTCATCCCATCCATTTAGACACTACTAACTTGCATAGGCAATTTAAGTTTAATTTTGTCGTACCAGCAAGATAAATTCAATATGAAATCATCTACACTTGGATATTGATTAGACGAACTCAATGGTGTTTATAGTCTTTATATCATTTGATTTCATCTAATCTATTTATCATTTGTATAAAGGCTGTCTGATATTCGTTATTCTCTGCTCCTTTATTTATTTTGGCATTGAATTCGTTCTTGATCATAACGGCGATCTCCCCTTTAACAAATGGATAAATAGTCGAGTTGGAAATTGTTTCCCAATGTTCTTTTATTGTTTCTTTTGTTAAGCATTTAAGTAAGAAAGATACCTTTTCGTCTTTCAATATTTTTACTTCGACCTTTCCGATGTATAAATCCCATACCTCATTGGCGTATTTCTCAAAATCAGCCTCATTTGAATTCCGTAGTCTATTAAGCAAAAGGATTTCATTCAAGCTGTTTTTTAAATCAATTTTGTACAGCTCTAATGCTTCGGGCCTTGAAGTATATTCAAAGGTTCTATTTTTAAATGTTTGGTCAATCCAAGTATCAATAATCCTGTATTTATTCAACCCTTTTATATTATGATACAAAGCAATCCTATCGTCAGAAATTAAATCGATAAGATTGTCCTTTATGAAGTTAAATGGTATATCACTCAAATTAAATTTTGATGAATTAATTATGAGTACTTGAAAAACTAAGTTTTTTAGTTCAAGGATAAAGGACCTATCATTCCAATCGGACAAGTTTTCAACTTCTTTAAAAGATGAAATTGTTTTCCAAAATTGGAACTCATCACTAGAAGTACTTCTGGTGAAAATAACTATTGACTTCATAACTATTTAATTAACTGAGTTAAACTATATTTTGATATCGAATATTTAAGTAATTTCAAAACACTGTGAATTGAGATTAGTTTAAACGAAGTTTCACACTCAGCTTCTACGTCATTAATTGATCCACCTCCTGTTGTAACGTATATCATTGGAAAAGTATTTTTTATCACTTCAAAATCGACTTTGTAGTCTTGTATAAGTTTCATTAAGTAAGTCCTATGAATAATTAATGCATCAAATTTAATATTCGTTTCAAATTGATTCTCTTTAATATTTTCCAAAATATTCCCATTTTAATCAATAAATTTGCAGTTATCGCTAATGCTATATTTAAAATTAGGGTTGTTTGATAAAACTGTCAAATGTTTTTCACCAAGATTCCTATTTAAAATAAACTTTTGACTTCTCTTATATCCCGGGAAAACAGATTCCGTTTGATCAAATAAATGTGTAATAATAACGATATTAGCGGCATTAGCTACCTCTATTATTTCAACAGCATTCTGTTGTTCGTCATCATCACCATAACTTTTGGCCTCATTTAAGAAACCGCATTTTTTCATACTACGTTTGGGGAATGTTGGAGCATAAGTATTGTTCAATAATTCTGTGACTCTTTCATCAACTATGCAAATATTTGTTAAGCCAGACTCCAGAAGCGGGCCAATAAACATATTTAAAAGTGTTGGATCATTCGACTGTTCTAATTCTAAGGGCCACAACATCTCAAAATCAGGATTAATTTTTTCTAATGGCTCAACAAAAAATTCAGTTTTATTAAAATGCTTTTCATTTTGATATCCTAGACCAGATGGTTCCTTTGAATGACGTCCGTATATGATTTTAAACTTTGAACTTTCAGGATTATCAAAGAAAGACAATTGAGATTTAACATTTCTTTCTAAGAATAAATTTTCGTCTTTATGCTCATCTAATAGGAGGTATAAATATGGTTTATTTTCAGGTTCATCTAAAAAAGAACCATTCTTTTGTTCAATCCAAATGGACCAGAGAAAATTAGAGAAATCTTCCATACTTGATTTGAAGTCAGGAAGATTATTTGGAATATAAAAAAATCTGTTAGGATGACAAGCCTGGTATATATCGTCGATCAGAAATGTTTTTCGTGGCCATAGATATAACCAATTGAATTTTATTTTATTTCTTCTTTCATCATTTATGAAGCCTCTTTGAACAATAGCGAATTCATAGTTTATTATACTTTTTTCAATTTCTTGAAAAAAGCCACACCCTTCATTTCGTAACCGTTGCTCATCATCTTTGAATAAAGACTTTTCAAACCCGATAAATGCAATTTGTCTGGGTTTTGAAAGTAAAAACTGGTAACAAACGCTATGATTATAATCGTTTTTTTCTTTTGAGTTACTAATGTTCTTTATTGAAAGAAGCTCCTTGTCTTTCAGATTAGCCTGAGAGATCTCTCTAAAGGCTAAAAGTGCTGAGTTAATACGAATATCTGCAATCCCTAATGCTGTTGTTTCATTATTAATAGGACTAAGGAGATTGTCATTAAGTTTGTTTAATTTACTACTCTTGTCATATAAATCTAAGTCTTTATCTGTTAATGTTGGAATATTAGTCGTTAAATCGATTTTATAATAATCAGGATTTTCCCTAATTGATGAAACCTTAATAATTATATCAACAAACTCAGCATTTCCAAGAACATTCCTATCTGCATGTTTGACAGTGTTTCTAATATGATTTTCTAATATACTATAAAAACAATGTGCACCTAAAGTTCCAGGTACAGCAATTTTAATATCACTACAATTAAACTTTCTGTCGTTATAAAACAATTTATTTTCATTTAACTT
>CAIWVT010000231.1 GCA_903916135.1 uncultured bacterium | reverse complement strand
CGAAATAAGAATGGTAAATAATTAATTTTATACGCATCTTATTTAAATAAGAACAGTAAATAATAAATTTATAACCCATCTTATTTAAATAAGAATAGTAAATAATTAATTTTATACGTATCTTATCGAAATAAGAATGGTAAATAATTAATTATTTGCGCATCTTAATTCGATCTATTGAGTATAAAATATTTTTGCTAAGAATAATGATTTGCTCAAATCAATTTAGAATTTAGAATTAAAAATAATCACAGTGGAAAGGAAAGGAAAGAAACAGAGGTTCACTGCCGCATTGACCCTTTGCTGTGGAGCGATTTTATTTACGATGTCTGTAGCTAATTTTTACAAAGATAATTTTAAAACATTAATGAAGAGGTCGTTACTTTAGTAGTAGTAACCACAATAATGGTTGTTGAGACCACTACTATGGTTATAGCGACCACAACTAAGGGTGTTGCGACTACAACTAAGCTTGTTGCGACTACAACGATAGATGTTATGACTACAACTAAGCTTATGGCGACTACAAGGATGGTTATTGTTGCTACAACTAAGCTTATGGCGACCACAAGGATAGATATGGTGACAACAACTAAGATTGTAGCAACCACAATGATATTTGCGATTTTCTTTTATAAAAATGATTTTTGTTTTAGGGAAATGATTTGTTTTGCAAGTATGTTCATTAAAAAAATCATAGGTATTGTTTATTCTGAAAAGAAATCAGTACTTTTGTTCTTCATTTCTAAAACAAGAAACTCATGGACGACCTTTTTATAATAAAAGAAATTGAAGAGATATTGGGCATTGAACTCAATAAGCATTCTGAAATAAAAGATAATTCAAAAGCCTATGCTTTAAATACAAATGGACACGTTTTCGGATTGGGTCTTTGTGACTGTAAAAGAGAAAATATTAAAAGTATTATTCCACAGCTAAAGTCATTAAAATGGTTAAAAGAATTATATTTATCCTACAATCAAATCAGCGATATTTCACCGCTTAATTCCTTACAGAGTGTAACGGTATTAAATTTATATGGTAATCAAATCAGCGATATTTCGCCGATTAGTTCATTACATAGTTTAACAGGATTATTTTTAGGGGGTAATCAAATCAGAGATATTTCCCCGCTTAATTCTTTACTGAGTTTAACGGAATTAGATTTAGGAAACAATCAAGTAAGCGATATTTCCCCGCTTACTTCATTACAGAGTTTAACGGTATTATATTTATGGAGAAATGAAATCAGCGATATTTCACCACTTAGTTCGTTACAGGGTTTAACGGGATTAGAATTATCAAGGAATAAAATCAGCGATATTTCACCACTTAGTTCATTACAGAGTTTAACGAAATTATATTTAGGCGGTAATGAAATCAGCGATATTTCGCCACTTAGTTCATTACAAAGTTTAACGGAATTACATTTATCAAGTAATCAAATCAGCGATATTTCACCTCTTAGTTCATTACAGAGTTTAACTGAATTACGTTTACAGGATAATCAAATCAGCGATATTTCACCGCTAAGTACATTACAGAGTTTAACGAAATTATATTTACGCAGGAATCAAATCAGCGATATTTCTCCACTTAGTTCATTACAGAGTTTAACTGAATTACGTTTACAGGATAATCAAATCAGCGATATTTCACCGCTTAGTTCATTACGGAGTTTAACGGATTTAGATTTAGGTGGTAATCAAATCAGTGATATTTCTCCGCTTAGTTCATTACAGAGTTTAACGCGATTAGATTTAGATCGTAATCAAATCAGCGATATTTCACCTATTAAATCATTATATGAAAAGGATAATATCGAAATTTATTTAGATGCTAATCCATTAAAAACTCCGCCTGTAGAAATAGTGGAACAGGGGAATGAGGCGGTGATAGCTTATTTTGATTCTCTTGAAGATGAGGTTTATTTATATGAAACTAAATTAGTGATTGTGGGAAGGGGTCATGTAGGAAAAACAGTTCTTGCAAAAAAGTTATTAGATATTAATTTTAAATTACCTGAGAAGGAAGAAACAACCAAAGGTGTTGTAGTCATGAAAAATTATCTCCCACAGTACATAGATAAACTTGGAATAGAATTTAAATATCATCTATGGGATTTTGGAGGTCAAGAAAAATATGATGCAACACATCAGTTTTTCATTACTGAAAATTCCTTATATCTTTTTGTTACTGAAGCAAGACAGGAGAGCAATTACCTGGATTTTGATTTTTGGTTAAACACCATTGAATTGTTTGCAAACAATGCTCCTGTTATTGTTGTTATGAGCAAAATTGATGAACGAAAAAAGGATTTGCCTCAAATAACTTTTAAAGAGCGTTATGAAAATATTTTTGAATTTGCAAAGGTAAGTTGTGCCCCTGGAAGAGAGGATACAATAGAGAGTCTGAAAAATATTATTGCTGAAGCTACTACATCAAAGTTAAAACTGATAAAATTTCCTTCAAAAAAATGGAAGAATATTCCTGATAAATTGGAACAATTGGCAAAAGAAAAAGACTATATCACCGTTAACGAGTATCTTGAAATATGCAAAGAGTCAGGGTTAAACGAATTTATAGCGGGAGTTTTAATTGGATACCTTCATAATTTGGGTATTGTAATTTATAAAGATGAAGACTTATTACTTAGTAAAATAGTAATAATCAACATTGACTGGTGTGTTGACGGAGCGTATAAAGTTTTGGATAATCAGAAGGTCTCTGATAATAAAGGTTTATTTACCGATTCTGATTTAAAGGAAATTTGGGATGAAGAGAAATACAGGGATAAACAGCAGGAGCTACTTAACCTGATGAAAAACTACAAACTTTGTTTTGAACTCCGTGATAAAACCGGATATATAGCTCCGAATTTATTACCTGAAGATAAACCAGAAGATTCGTTATGGAATTATTCGGATAATCTATTCTTTGAATACCACTATAAATTTATGCCCGCTGGATTGCTTACCCGATTTATTGTAGAAAGCCATGCCTTTATAAAAGGAACAACCTATTGGAAATACGGAGTAGAAATAGAATATGATTCAACGACTGCTATAATCGTTGAGGATTATATTGGAAAGAAAATCTCCATTGCTATTAAAGGAGTAAATAAAAAAGGAATGCTGAATACAATACGAATGTTTTTTGCTGCTGTGCATAAGGATATAAAAGCATTGGTTCCTATTGAAATGGTTCCTTGTAATTGTTCTGAATGTAAAACTCCTGATACTACATATTTTTATGACTTTAAAACTCTGGATAAATTTCTTGGGAAAGGTGTTAAGACTATTAGATGTGAAAATAGCGCAGAGGAAGTTTATATTCAAAGTTTAATTGATGATATTCTCCCGAAACCATCAAAGGTAATTATTGATAATGCAGATTTACAGGAATTCGTTTACGATTTATTAGTAAATGTTGAACATAACATCAGGAGTAAAGAAGGTTACCCCTATTTGTGGAGGGATAAAAAATGTTACGAAGAGCCAAAAGACGAAACAGAAATCCATCCTTATATATGTAATTTACTTGAAGTAGGAGCCGAGTCAGAAGGTATTCAATTGTCAAGAGAAGTGAAGGAAAACAATGGAAATATTGATGTGTTTTTTAGCTATACAAATAGGGAAAATAATATAGTAAAAACCTGTATTGAAATTAAAAAAGCTGAACATGCTGATGTTGAAACTGCAGTTGGAACGCAGTTAAAAGCATATTTAGATGGAATGAAAACAAAGCATGGCTTATATCTGGTCTTATGGTTTAAAAATTCCTCATATACGAACCCGAAAAATTATGAAAGCATGGAAGAACTTGAAAAAGCCATAAGAAAGAAAATTCCAAAAGGTTATTTTATTGAAGTTAAAAT
>CAIWVT010000230.1 GCA_903916135.1 uncultured bacterium | reverse complement strand
GGCACGATTTCGTTTTCCAAAATGTTGTAAATCGTTACGGAGTCGAGAGCATCCTGCGCATCCTGGTTTTGATAGGTGCGTTCTTCTTTGAGCGCCCAACCTGCTTCGGGTTTATAGCCCTCAGCCCACCAGCCATCCAAAACGCTGAAATTCATCACGCCATTCATCACCGCCTTCTCACCACTTGTGCCTGAGGCTTCCTGTGGACGTGTGGGCGTGTTGAGCCAAATGTCAACTCATTGGGTGAGTTTTTTGCCCACTTCGATGTCGTAGTTCTCAACAATCAAAATCTTTCCGACAAATTCGGGCATGTTGGAAATGTCATAAATCTTTTTAATCAAATCTTGTCCCGCTTTGTCGTTGGGGTGGGCTTTTCCGGCATAGACAAACTGAACGGGAAAGTCTTTGTTGTTGACAATTTCGGAGAGTCGTTTCAAGTTAGAAAACAAAAGGTGCGCCCTTTTGTAGGTGGCAAAACGGCGAGCGAAACCAATGGCAAGGGCTTTGGGATCCAAGTTTTCGGCTATGTTGAAAATGTGTTGGGGGTTGTCTTGACGGAGGGTCATTTCTTTCATCAGACGTTTGCTCAGAAAGGAAATCAAATCGCCGCGTTCCTCCTGGCGAATATTCCAAATGCTTGCGTCGTCCACCCCGTAAATCTTGTGCCAATATTCGGCGTTCGATTGGTCGTGAATGTATTCAGGGTTGAAAGTGGCGTCGTACAATTGTTTCCAACGTTTCGAAACCCAAGTAGGGAAATGGACTCCGTTGGTGACATAACCGATGTGCAACTCTTCGGCGAAGTAGCCCGGATACATACTGGTAAACATGCGACTGGTGACTTTGCCATGTATTTTGCTCACGCCGTTGATGTCGGAAGAAAGATTCGCAGCCAATACGCTCATGCTGAAATTTTCATCGGGTTTGTTTGCAATCACTTTACCCAGATTCATAAAGGTGTCCCAGCTTATGTTTAGGCGACTAGCGTAGTGAGGCATGTAGGTACGCAAAATATCTTCGCTAAAAGTGTCGTGACCAGCAGGAACAGGGGTATGCGTTGTGAACAAGGTGGATGACTTGACCACCTCAATGGCTTCATTAAAGGTAAGGTTTTCTTCTTGGATGTATTTGCTCAGGCGTTCGATGCCGATGAAGGCTGCGTGCCCCTCGTTGCAATGATAGATGTCGGGTTTCATGCCCAATTGTTCGAGGACACGAATGCCACCAATGCCCAACAATAACTCCTGTTTGAATCGCAGTTCGGAGCCTGTGCCATATAAACTATGGGTGATGCCGCGGTCTTCTGCCGAGTTTTCTTCGATATCGGTATCTAAAAGATAGAGGGATGTTCTGCCAACATCCACACGCCAAACTTTGGCAATAATGGTTCTGCCCGGCGCAGCAATTTGCACCTTGAGCCAATTATTGACGTCGTTGTCGGTAGCGGGTTCTTGACGCACGGGAATCAAAGGCAAATGCGAGAACTTTTGGGGAGGATAGGAGGCAATTTGATCGCCCAAGAGCGAAATGCTTTGGTCGAAATAGCCATAACGATACAGCAAACTCACACCAATCATATTTGCATTGGAGTCGCTGGCTTGTTTCAAATAATCGCCGGCAAGGATGCCCAATCCGCCAGAATATATCTTCAAAGAATGATGCAAACCAAACTCCATGCTGAAATAAGCAACCTGTTCTTGCGGTTTCTCGGGACCATTGCACAAATAGGCAGCAAACTGTGCGTAAACAGCATTCAGTTTTGCAAGAAAAGCCGTGTTGCGCTCCAATGCCTTATAGTC
>CAIWVT010000229.1 GCA_903916135.1 uncultured bacterium | reverse complement strand
ATCTAAAACTTGGAGATTTGTATTTTGCAACACCCGATTATATCAACGCGCAAATGTATTACGACAGTTGCGTTACCTATCTGCCAAAGGATTTCCCCAACTATCAGCTCATCGAAAACAAAAAGAACACCTTGAATGAATTGGTGAAAAACCTCACGACCGTTGCTTTAGAAGATAGTCTTCAGATGCTGGCACGTCTGCCCGTCAACGAACGGAACAACAAAATCAATGCCCACATTAACGAAATAATCAAAGAAGAGCAACGCATAGCAAAAGAAAAAGCCGATGCACAAAACGCCCTAAACAACATGCCACAACTGAATCAACAAGGAAATCAATCGGCGGGTTCTTGGTATTTTTATAATGTATCGTCTATGAGTTTTGGATTCACGGAGTTTGCACGTAAATGGGGCACTCGAAAATTAGAAGACCTCTGGCGATTGAAAAACAAAGCGGTTACGGAGTTCAATTTCGAGGAAGTGAAAGATGACGTTGACAGCAGCCTTCTGACCAAAGATAAAAAAGTGGAAGACAAAAAGAATCCACAGACCTATATTGATCGGTTGCCATTGACGCCTGAAGCTATTGTGAAATCGGATTTGAAAATCAGCGAAGCACTTTACAATATCGGCATCATTTATAAAGAATCCTTAGATGAATTGGATAAATCCATCGAAGCTTTCGACAAACTTGGAAAAAGATTCCCCGACAGCAAATACATTTTGCCTGCCGACTATAATTTATATGAAATTTATATGAAATTTATAACGAGAAACAAAATGAAGGCAAAGCAGGCTATTATAAAAACATAATACTTACGAAATATCCTGACAGTGATTATGCCAAAATGATTACCGACCCGAATTATTATCAAAAGTTGGAAGCAATAAAAAATCAATTGGCTGTTTTTTATAAAGAGACCTATTTAGCATACAAATCCGGTCAATATCAAGTTGTGATTCAAAATGCGGACAATACCATCCGCGATAAAAAAGATAAAGTCTTGATTCCAAAGTTCGAAATGCTGCGCGCTCTTTCCATTGGCAAAACCAAAACACAACCCGAGTTTGAAACTGCTTTGACAAATATTGTCCAAAAATATCCCGACTCCGACGTAAAAAAACAAGCACAGGATATTCTTGACGTGCTCACCAATAAGAAAACAGCCACAACCACTGAAGGTGAAACGCAAACAGAAACCGGTATGCAAAGCGGTGTACAAACCGGCACTCCCGCTTTATACAAATTCGATCCTGCTGCATTTCATTTTTATATTGCTGTGGTAGAAATAAAAAACATGAAAATCAACGATCTTAAAATTGCATATTCAAATTATAACACCAAGTATTTTTCAACAAAACAGTATATTATAAACACTTTGTTTTTGAATGATACACTTGAGGTTTTGAATGTAAGTCGTTTTGAAAACAAAGACAATGCGATCACTTATTTGCAATCCGTAGAGAATTCTCCAGAAATTATGACACAACTCATCAAAGGAAATTTCAAGCATTTCATTATCTCTGCTGCCAACTATCCTGTTTTCTTTAAAAATAAAAACGTAGATTTATATCTGACCTTTTATAAAAAATACTACACGAAACCCTAATAAAATAAATTTATATAATTTCTAAAAACTAAAGGCATGGCGAAAAATATTGAATTAGAATCCCCCGTAATCAACATCGTTGGAAATGGCACCACCATCAAAGGAGACATTAGTGCTTCGGGCGATATGCGTATTGATGGAACGCTTATAGGCTCAATAAACTCAAAAGGAAAAGTTGTGATTGGAGTTACAGGGACTGTGGAGGGCGAAATTGTGTGTCAGAATGCCGATTTCTCGGGAAATATAAGAGCCAAAGTGAATGTCGCCGAATTGCTTGCCATGAAAGCATCTGCCAATTTGGTTGGAGACATCACCACCGATAAACTTTCTATCGAACCCGGTGCTAAGTTTTCAGGAACATGCAAAATGCCCGACGATACGAGAAAGCCGTCATTTTCACCAAAACCAATGAATGAAAAAGCCCCAGAACTCGCTTAATTCTTACGCAAAGTATTCCAGCATTGCAGTTCAAATGTTGGTTATAATTGCAATTGGAGTCGGTGGTGGCGTTTTGTTGGATAAATGGATAGGAATCAAATTTCCTATTTTCACAGTTGTGTTGTCTTTTTTCTCGGTGGGGACAGCTATCTACATATCAATAAAAGATTTTATCAAAAAAAAGTAACATGAAACGAAAACTACTTATTAACACATTCTTGTTTTCATTACTGTTGGAATGTGTCGCTGTGATTTTGTTTTTCGTAATGCCAAAACAGTTTATATCCCCTGCCTTATTATTTCTCGTCCCTTTGTTTTTGGCAACATCACTGCTTGCCAATTTGTTTTTGCTTGCATCCGATCCTGACAAGCCCTATAAATTCATCCGTTCGTTTATGCTTTCCACCTTCTTGAAATTTATGTTTTATATTGTGGTGTTGGTGGCGTATGTGATGCTATTTCGAAGCGATGCCGTGAACTTCATCGTCAGCTTCTTCATTTTATTTGTGCTGTATCTTGTCTTTGATGTTGTTTTTTTGTTGAACAATAAGACGTAAAAACAACAACCCGATAAAATAGCTGCTCCTCTTTTTAATGCGCCAATCCGCGTTTCACATCATTATTGTGATACTTCATTCCATTGCATGTTTTGCTTCTACAGGAAGAAAACACTATCAGCACAAGGCAGATAAAAAGGAATATTTTTGCGATTTTTGATTTCATAACATCTTGCTTATACAGTACTAAACTTCTTATGCTGCATTTTATTTTATAGTGGGTATATTTTCACTAAAAACAAAGGGTCCAACAAGAATTTATAGCATATCATATTCAGGAATCTGCTCCATATACGTAAATGAATTGTTTTCAAAATCTATTTCACAACAATAATGATTACGTCCGTTGGAAACTGTTAGATATTTTACCTGCAAGGCAATATTATAACGAGCAATTTGGTCGAACACTTTTTGATTTATAGGAATGTCGGGATTCTTAAATTCAAGTATCATTAAAGGCTTGCCCAAATTATTATACACCACGGCATCGCAACGTTTGTGCATCTTATGAACGCGCAATGTTTTTTCTATCAATAATAAACTTGCAGGATATTTTTTTTCGCACAACAAAAACTGCAAGAAATTCTGCCTAACCCACTCTTCAGGCGTGAGTATCACGTACTTTTTTCTTATCGCATCGAAGATACGAGCAGGCGTTTCATCAGAAATTTTAAACTCATAAAATGGAAGATTTAGCTCAAGCATGATTTTATTTTGTATTTTTGCGTTAAAATTACATATAATTCTGTAAACAGATGAAAACAAAACGCGAAATTGTTGAAAATTGGCTTCCACGTTACACGGGAACCGAGATAAAAGATTTTGGAAAATATATCTTATTGACGAATTTCAACAGATATATAGAGCTATTTTCCAAAACAAATAATGTTGAAATAAAGGGCTTGAACAAGGCTATGCCCAGTGCCACTGCCAACAACATCACCATCGTCAACTTCGGTATGGGAAGTGCCAATGCGGCAACCATCATGGATTTGTTGAGTGCAGTGGACCCCAAAGCCGCTTTATTTTTAGGCAAGTGTGGCGGCTTGAAACGGAAAAATAAATTGGGCGATTTTGTGTTGCCCATTGCTGCCATTCGTGGCGACGGAACTTCTAACGATTATTTTCCACCCGAAGTTCCCGCTTTGCCTGCTTTTAATCTGCAGAAAGCCGTTTCGACCACCATCCGCGATTGTGGCTTCGATTATTGGACGGGAACAGTTTATACCACCAACCGCCGCGTGTGGGAACATGACGATGCCTTCAAAAAATATCTGCGCAAAATACGCGCCATGGCTATTGATATGGAAACTGCCACCTTGTTTTCGGTGGGGTTCTCGAACCATATCCCCATGGGTGCTTTGCTTTTGGTTTCAGACCAGCCGATGATTTCTGCGGGCGTGAAAACCGATAAAAGCGACCAAAAAGTTACAGAAGATTTTGTGGAAAGCCATCTGAAAATTGGCATAGAATCCTTAAACCAGCTTATCAACAATGGGCTGACTGTTAAACATCTTTATTTTGATTATAAATAAACCATGAAAACTGAAACCGAAATCATCAAAGATTTAAAAAACAAAATATACCATCCCGTCTATTTTCTTTCGGGAGAGGAACCCTATTATATTGACCAAATATCAGATTATATTGAAGAAAACTTGCTTTCGCCCGACGAAAAAGAGTTCAATCAATCGGTGCTCTATGGAAAAGAAACCAATGTGCTGAGCATCATCAGCGAATGTAAACGCTATCCGATGATGAGCGACTATCAGGTGGTGATTGTGAAAGAAGCGCAAGAAATAAAAAACATTGACACTCTGGATAAATATGTGGAAAACCCCATGACGTCAACCATTTTGGTGATTTGTTATAAATACAACAAGATTGACAAACGCAAAACTTTTGCCAAACTGATTGAGAAAAAAGCTGTCTTTTATGAAACACCCCGCATCTATGACAATCAGATTCCGGCGTGGATTACCAACTATGTGAAATCAAAAGGTTTTTCCATCAATCAGAAAGCTGCCTTTTTGATGGCGGAATTTTTGGGCACCGACCTCAGCAAAATTGTGAACGAGGTGGGCAAAATAATCATCAATGCAACGCCCGGCATTGAAATTACTCCCGACCTTGTTGAACTGCACATCGGCATCAGCAAAGATTATAATGTGTTTGAACTCCAAAAAGCATTGGGCGCGAAAAATATCTTTAAAGCCAATCAGATAATTAAATATTTTGCCGAAAACGAAAAAGAAAACCCTTTGGTGAAAGTGATTCCGGTCTTGTTTCCTTTTTTTGTGAAGATATTTATGTATCACAACGTAGTGGATAAATCGCCCAACAATGTGGCTTCAGTCCTATCCGTTAACCGTATGTTTGTGGACGATTATGCCACCGCCGCCCGCAACTTTAGCCGCGCCAAACTTCGCCAAGTATTTGCCATTTTTCGCGAATACGACTTGCGTTCCAAAGGTATAAACAACGCATCCACTAACGATGGCGATTTGATGAAAGAGATGATTTATAAAATTTTGCACACCACATAGACACATAGAAACACTAAGAAATAAAACACAAAGACACAAAGACACAAAGACCACAAAGAAAAAAAACAATAGAACAATGCAACAATAGGACAATCCTCAGTGTACCTCCGTGTTTTTCCTCTGTTTACACTGTGGTAAAAAAAAGACACTAAGACTTGCTTTCATCAAACCATAGCAGAATCTATCATTTTCGGAGTGGACTCAATTATATAATATGAAAATCGTAACGAGAACTGATTTATTGTTACAAATTAAAATAAGTTGCAATGTGATAGCTACGGACTAATGAGCTAATAAATAACATTATAAATGCATCTTATCGAAATAAGAATGGTAAATAATTAATTTATAACGCATCTTATCGAAATAAGAATGGTAAATAATTAATTT
>CAIWVT010000228.1 GCA_903916135.1 uncultured bacterium | reverse complement strand
ATGAGAGAAAAGAAGCTATTTGTGAACTATTTTCCATTATGAGACATTTTAAGGTCGGTTATTTCATCATGGAAGACCTGAATTTTAAACCAAAAAACAAAATAGAAAGAAAAGAATTTAATAGAAAAGTTAAAAATATATGGGACAGAGAACTTATAACGTCCCTTGTAATGAAAAAATGTACCGAAGGCGGCTTCATTTATGATGTTGTAAACCCTGTTTATACATCATTAATTGGAAATCTGTCATACAGAGTCTTCGATCCAGTTGCGGCTTCCTTAGAGATAACTCGAAGAGGTGCCACAAAGTACGATAAAGGCTGCTTTTTTCCAAAAGAAGATGCGTCAACATTTCACACTATGGAGGCGGTTGCTAAACGCAATCGCATAGATGTTGATTTGATTAAAGACGCTTATTGGAAAGAACGCCAAACCATCTTGGCCAAAAATTTTGGTAAATTCAGATATAGATGGGGCGAATCCGTTGGGAAAACGACTTCGCTTAGCTTAAAATCATACAAGTCAAAAATAATACACTCACTGTATTGTGTTTAATTATTTTGTATTGTTTTATGCATCTGATGAACATAATAGAGCATCAACAAGACCCGATCGAAATTCATGGAAAGCTTTTAAATGAACATATAAACGTGCGTTATATTTGGAATAACGAGCAAAGAGATATTGCTGACACTGTTAAAAAATGTGTGGAATTTTATAAAGACTATTTTAAAAGTTATAATCTATAGCAACTCTACCCCACTTTCCTCCGTCTCTATTTGTCTTAATATACAAATAGTCATCATCCCAAGTTAAATTTCCAACCTTTCCAGCTGTGTCTCCTGACGAAGATATTGTTTGTGAGATATTTATATTAAGATTGCTTACATAAGCTGTATAAGCCTGTTCTGCTGTTATTCCTGATGCACCAAGAATCACACTTCCTTCGGCTGATGTATCTATTGTGTTCCCACTACCGCCAAGTATTTGTGAGTATGAAGCATTTGCTATATTAAACTGACCAGATGTATGACTACCAACCCCGTTAGCCTGTGTTGATGTGCCTTCAGCATGGCTACTTTCTCCAGAAGATATAGTCAACCTTCCTTCGGAATGGCTGCTATCTCCATAAGCCGAGGTGCCATTTCCTTCTGCGTGGCTAGAAAGGCCAAACGTGCTTGTTAAGTACCCTTCGGAGTGACTTGAATCTCCGCTTGCCGAAGTATTCTTCCCCTCGGAATGGCTATAATCGCCATAAGAATAAGTTTCAAATCCTTCTGAACGGCTGCTTTGCCCCCAAGCCTCAGTTGACTCCCCTTCACTATTACTGAAATCGCCATATGCATTAGTTGCATACCCCTGTGAATGACTTGCGATTCCATATGCGTTTGTTAAATACCCCTCAGAATGGCTTACGTTACCACTGGCTATAGTTTGCCGTCCTTGTGCGCTGCTATAATCCCCGTATGTTGTTGTTTGTATTCCTTCAGCTCTGCTTAAAAATCCGTTTGCTATAGTGTATGCTCCTTCTGAAACACTTCCAACACCATTAGCCACTGTAAAAACGCCATGCGAACGACTATAGTTTCCAACAGCTGTGGTCCCAGAACCATCAGCATAGCTTGAAATGCCTGATGCAATGTTATTCAAACCGTATGCTAAAGAATAATCCCCAGTTGCGTCTGTGTCGCTATCATTAAGTGATTTTACTGAATAATTTCCGCTGGAGCCAGATGTCCAATATGAACCAACAGCGCTTCCAGAGAATACTATTTCTAATGTTTCAAAAGCAGAATTTATTTTACTTCTTCCTTCGTTTGGATTACTTCCATCTTCTATACGGCCCAATGATATTCCCATATTATATTTATTTTGTTTTTAAAATAAATAGGTTATAAAAATTATTGTTCTACCATTGAAAATTCATTACATTTTTTAAAATGCTTTTGTAGTCTTTACCAAAAATATTGTTTAATCTTGAATATGGGTCAAACCAGTTTTCATTAGCCATATTAAACAACGGATGTTTATCATCCTCATCTTCTTTAAACTTTAAATATCTTCCATTTTTATCAACCATAGGTCTTATTAAAACATGCATAAACTCTGCGTCATCTGATTTTAAATCAAAATCTATAATAACATAGACCATATCGTTGTGACTATAATTATTCCATTGTCTGTACGCATTATCAAACCCACTTCCATACGTAAAACACCATAGTGAATTGCATCCTATTGCTTTTATTCCTTCTGGAGAATCTACACGGACTACCATAATATTTCCATTTTCATACACAATTTCAAAATCTTCACTTTCTGACATTTTTTTTATTTGTTCCTTTGAAAATTCAGCTCCTCCCAAAAGATTTTCTTTTTCTTCTACAAATCTCAAAAGTTGCTCCAGCGTTGTATTTGATTTAAACATTTTTTGCAGGATCTTTTTTTGTAGTTCTTCACTCCTATTTCCAAGCAAAGAATAATATGCTGTAAAATATTCTAAATCATTTCTATATTTGTTTAAATCTCCAGAATCTCTTTCTTGTGTTATATCCCCTTTCATGTTTCTCCAGGCAATAGATGGAAGCTTTTTAAATTCTTCTAATATTTTCTCTCTTTGTTTTAAAGCATGTATGATATTCCAAATGTCTTTTGGAT
>CAIWVT010000227.1 GCA_903916135.1 uncultured bacterium | reverse complement strand
GGACGATAATAAAGTTCTCGTTGTTGACGCCCGTCAACTTATAAGGACCTTGATTCCCTTCGATGGGCGTCAACACATTGCGGGCATAACGACCTTTGGAAACGGCGCCACAAGCTTCCACATGAAGCTGAAGCAGGTTCTCTTTTTTCTTTTTTGATGGGATGAAGATGTTCGATTCTATCAAGGCGCCTTGTGCTTTCTTATAGAAGTTCATAAAATAACTATTGGGGCGCGCCACCTCGAAATCGCCCGCTATCAGCTTATTGTTTTTGTTGAACAATTGGATGAACACCTTGTCGAACTCTTGCAATTGCTGTGTGTTGCCGTCGGGTTGGATGGGGATATTGTTGTCGGTGATAGCAGCCAAGACTTGTATGTCGCTCGACAAATAGCCCGACAATTGCAGGTTCAAACTCGAATTCACCACCATATCCTGATTGTTTCCAAAGGATACGCCGCGCGAAATTGCCCCGCTCTTGTTCAACGAACCCCACTGAAACACATCCTCTGTGGTTTCTTTATATTTATATAAGAAGGGATTCTCCAAAGCTTGTTGATAGGTATTGATCAGTTGGGTGCTTTTGTGGCTATGCACTTGCGTAAAAAGAAAAGGAAACACGCGATAGGACACTTTGAGGTTTTTATCTTTCAATTGAGATAGATAAAACTCATGATTGGTGATCATCATTAGCCCCTGAGCGTAATCTATACGATAGGTTGCCGTATCCAAAGAGCTTCCGTCGGGCAAGGTTATCAATAGGGAATGCGGAACGATGCTGAGCGTGTCGAGCCGCAAGGTGTCAGACTTCACCGCAAGGCTTCTCATCCTGAAATTGGAAAAGTCTTGTGCCTGCGTCTCCACACACCACATCACCATGAAACCGAATAATATGTAAAGCGTTTTCCTCAAGCGGATACAACAAAAGTTTAGGACAATAAATTTCAATAAAAAACTCAAATATAGCACAAAAATTGCAACACCGATACGGTATCTGTAATAGTTCAACCCCGACACTCCGTGTCGGGCAAAAAAATTGAACTATAACAGCTACTCTATCGGCATTATACCGGATTGGGTTTGAAAGAAAATATGTAAGTGATGTATAAATCACGCTCAATTCCAAATACTATTTGTACTTTTGTATAAATTTAAAAATCATATCATGAAGTCAATGACAGGTTATGGCAAGGCAATTTGCAACTTGCCCGATAAAAAAATCACCATAGAAATTAAGTCCGTCAACAGCAAACAGCTCGACGTCAATCTGCGGATTCCTTCCATCTATCGCGAAAAAGAAACCGACATCCGCGGCATGGCGTCCAAATGGCTCGAACGGGGCAAAGTGGATATCAATATGTCCTTAGAATCCATTGCCACTTCTACCAACTATTCCTTGAATAAAGAATTGGCAAAGAAATACTTTGAAGATATCAAACAATTTTCGGAAGAAGTACAAACGCCTTTTCCTGAGGATATAATTTCCATATTGATACGCATGCCCGATGTGGTGAAAACGCAAAGCGAAGAATTGAACGATGACGAATGGAAACAAATAGCACAAGCCATCGAGCAGGCGTTTATCCATATTGATGCTTTCCGAAAAAACGAAGGCGAAGTGCTCAAGAAAGATATGACGCAGCGCATAGATTTAATTCAAAACAACATCCCCATCATCGAATCTTTCGAAAAGGAGCGTTTGGCGCAAATCCGTAATCGAATCCTATCCAACATAGCGGCGTTCGTGGAACAAGAAAAGATAGACACCAACCGTTTCGAGCAAGAATTGATTTATTATATGGAGAAGATTGACTTTACGGAAGAAAAAGTCCGTCTGCAAAAACATTGCACCTATTTTCTGGAAACCATGAAAGAAAACGCCGCTAATGGACGCAAGCTTGGCTTCATCACGCAAGAAATCGGACGCGAAATAAACACGTTGGGTTCAAAAGCTAATGATGCAAGCATACAAAAGATGGTCATCGAAATGAAAGATGAGCTTGAGAAAATAAAAGAACAATTACTGAATGCTCTTTAATGACGTTTTGCAATGCAATGCTTCACGTTTTTATTAATTGTCATTTTACAAAATATTTTGGCAAATTGCCTAAAAATGATTACTTTTGTATTATTCACTAAAAATCAATTTAATATGTCAAAAAATCGTATCATAGTCTTTTTTTCATCAATTGCCCTTTTAGTGGCAATTACATTCATCCATTTTGGATGCAAACACGACCCGCCGCTATTCTCAAACATTTGTTTTGAATCGGAAGTGTTGCCGATATTTCAAAACAACTGCACCAATTCATCATGCCATAATCAGCAAGACAGAATAGCAGACATTGTTTTAACGACATTTGATAATATTATGGCTGCAGGGATTAAACCCCATGATGCTAAAGGGAGCAAGGTGTATAAAGCCATTACTGGTGGAGGAGAAAGTGCCATGCCTCCAAAAGGAAAACTCACCGGAACTCAAATTGCTCTTATATATTCGTGGATACAAAACGGCGCCGAAAACACCACAGGCTGTAGCATCGTTGATAGTATCCCTACCGTGGAATGTGATACAACCAATGTGAAGTACAGCACCGTAATAAGTCCTCTTTTCACTTCTGTGTGTCTAAGTTGCCACGGTTCTGGCTCAGATGCTGATTTTAGCTCCTATAGTGCATTGAGTGATTATTTGTCCGGAGACTCACAAACCCTTCTAAACGATATTAATTATGTTAGTGGTTCTACTCACATGCCGCCATCAGGCAAACTCGATTCGTGTTCAATTAAAAAAATTACAATCTGGATTCATGCTGGTTACCCCGGCAATTAAAATCATTTTACCATGAAAAAAAATATACTCATCCTTGCATCTATCCTGTTCATCATAACATTGTTTGCTTCGTGCTATTATGACAAAGAGGATATTTTATACGCTACCCGCCCGAATCAACAAAGTGGTACGTGCGACACCACAAATGTTACATATAATTTGACTATAACTCCCATTTTTGCTAGCAATTGCATTGGCTGTCATGGTTCAGGATCCTCCTTTAATTTTAAGGGATATGGTGCCTTAAGCAGTTATCTTGCTTCAAATTCTCAAAAGCTTTTAGATGATATTAATTATACAGGCACCAAGCAAATGCCTCCTTCAACAAAACTTAGCGATTGCTATATAAAACAGATACGTATTTGGATTCAAGCAAACTACCCTAACAATTGATGATTATGAAAAAGAATTGTATATTACTTTGCTGCGCGATGATTTGCAGCTTTATGTTTTCGTCGAATGTGAAACTTTTGGCGCAAGATTCCATCGCTTCAAAATCTAAAGAAGAAAAACAATATATTGAACAAGCATTCTGGAGTTCGCGTGTTTTTAATGGACATTCAATAGAAACCACACCTAAAGGACAACTTGATTTCAGAATTCAACATCGTATGGGACAACTTGCCGGAGGGTTTAATGAACTTTTTGGTTTAGACCAGGCATCCATTCACTTAGGGCTTGATTATGGCGTCCTCAACTGGCTTATGGTTGGTGTGGGTCGTAGCACTTTGAATAAATATTATAATGGATTTATAAAAGCAAAAATCCTTCGTCAAAGCAAAGGAAAAAAGAATATGCCGCTATCTTTGGTTGCTGTTGCCGACATGGGCATTGCATCTGGCAAATGGGCTAATCCCGACCGGAAGAACTATTTCAGTTCACGATGTTATTATACCTATCAACTGCTCATCGGAGGAAATTATTGGAACAGATTAGGTGTGCAATTGATGCCAACCATGATACATCGCAATTTGGTTGCTACTACCACAGATCATAATGATGTTTATTCTTTAGGAATTGCTGCCCGTGTGCGCATTAGCAATGTTGTTGCTTTGAATGGCGAATATTATTATGTATTCCCCAATCAAATAACGTCTCAAATCAATGGAAGTAAACGAACAAATACTTTTTCTGCCGGAGTTGAAATTTATACAGGAAATCATGTTTTCCAAATATTTATCACAAATTCTTACGGCTCAAACGAAAAACAATTTATTACTGAAAACACCGAAAATTGGTTAAAGAAAGGCATCCATATTGGATTCAACTTTATGCGGATGTTTTCTATTGCTAATTATTAATTCGTTGCGGGTATAGTTCAGACAAAACTGAAAAAGTATAGTGCATTTATTTTATTTTAGCAGGCAAATTGCGTTTCTCATAAATCGAATAGATTATTTCACGACCATTATCATCTATTTTTGAAGTATAGAGTGGAACTAAACTTGTATCATTGTCCATCTCTTCTTTTTTGAAATTAGATTCAACAAATGCAAACCAATTTTCCCATATAATAATATCCCCTGTTTTTATTTGAGATTTATTGTTTTGCTTTAATTCTAAATGTACATTTTTATCGAAATAATCAATACCAAGCACCACACTTACATAAGGATGAGCGCATACGATACGTGCGTGGGTTCCTTTATTTTTTAAAACAAAATTAGCCGCATCTATTGCTCCATATTGGTCTTTTGTAAGCATCATATCCTTCTTCCAATTTATAGCAGCAGGGTTCGATGTGAATGGAAAAATCACAATATATGCCCCTAACAATCCCTGCAATATCATTCTTAAAGTTTTTTTTCGCCGTAACATATCTTCTGTAATAAAATTGAAGCCTTGTAATGCTATGAGAGCAATTAACGGCATCACTCCAACCAAAACTCGTATCAATCCCATCGAATTAAATATTCCGAAATACCAGAATAACGAATGAGCCACAAAAAAACAGACAAAACCTAAAAAAATCAATGTGTGCTCCTCCCAAAATAATTGCTTTTTAATTATCCTGCGGATGAGGCTCAAAAGTCCCACCCAAAACAATATATAAATTGGCACTCCAACC
Source organism: uncultured bacterium (assembly GCA_903916135.1). Lineage (GTDB taxonomy): Bacteria > Bacteroidota > Bacteroidia > Bacteroidales > CAIWKO01 > CAIWKO01. The sequence continues at coordinate 4,606 of CAIWVT010000227.1, read as the reverse complement.
ACATAAATCAATTGCAGAACAAAATGAAATAAGTTACCTTCTCCATAATGACTACTCAATTTTGCATACGGAATCCGATTGAATATCCATAAGAAATCGTGATGAACAAAATATCCAGCTACTGAATAAACCAAAGACCCAAACAATAATAATGGAACTATTTTCCATTGTTTTTTAACCAAATAAAAGATACCAAACACACCAATTAGTATTAGCCCTTCCGAACGAACAAAAGGCAAAAATGAAATAATCAAACAAGAGATTACGTATTTTTGTTTGATGGCGAAGTATATGCCAACAGCTATAAAGCATCCAAATAAAGGCTCTGTCAATCCCGAAAAGGTGAGTATGTAATATAATGGCGCGCATATCATAATAACAGCAGCCATGATAGCATTCTTAACATGCAACTCTTGAGCAATTTTATAGCTTAAAAAGATACTTATCAGCGATACCAAAGCATTAAAAATCTTAATCCCAACAAAACCCATTTGAGCAAACGGACATGCTAAAAAAACATATACTGGTTTAGCCCAATGGTTAAAAAACAGTTCAGGATGGGCAACAGCATATCTGGCATACAAATAATGACAAATACTGTCACCGGCATCGCCTGTACCAGTAAAAAAAACAATGGTAAGTGCTACTATAACAGCGTAAACAAACAATATTATGTAAATGATGTTTTTCATAAAGCTCCATTAAGGCATTTCGTAGGTCAAGGTTAATCTGTTCAAATTTGTTTTTTCGCAAATATAAACACAAAAAGCATTCATCGGTAAATAATTTACAATTTTATTAAAATAGCGTTCAAAATATGATGTAACTTAATGTATAAAACGACTTGGAGTTGTTACTTTTTATATGATTTTACATTCTTATCATAAAAAACAGTACCTTTGATGCGATTAACAATTTAAACTGTATAAAATGAAAAAGCTATTACTGACTCTAACAATCATGCTATTAAGTTTGCTGCCAACTGTAGCGCAATTTCAAATAATTCCGCAATTGGGCTTGAACTTAACAAGAAGCACATTAAAACCCAGTGATATCATTCGTACCAAAGGTGCTTATGGTGTTACGGTTGGTTGCGATTTCCGCATCGGGAAACGGTTTTATGTGCAGCCCGGCGCGTATTTCTTAACCTCCAGAACGGTCTATCTTTTTGATAAGCCATCGAGTACAACCACAACCCGCGTTCCCGTTGACCGTTATTTAGCAGGCGTGAAACTATGGGGCGGATTAAAAATTATCAACGCAAAGAATTTAAAGCTCCGTATCGCTTTGGGTCCTTCTTATGACTTTTACCTAAAAACTAATTTGCATGATGACGTAAATTTCTCGCAAACTGATTTCAATAAAGGTTCTTTTAATGTGGATGGGAACGTAGGTTTGGATTTTTGGCGCATATCAATTGATGCTGCATACACATTTGGGCTGTCAAAAACCTTTGATGCCGATTATCTCAGCCAGAAACCAAAATACCAGCGTTTCACCGTTACCTTAGGCTTTATCATAGGCAGACTATCCAAGAAGGCAGTGGTAGTTTAACACACCAACCATCATCCTATTCTCTCTATGCTACAGGGTTTTATTATCTAAATCTTTTAACGTAAAGGATTACTTAAAAATAAAGCCTATAATGATTCTTCAACATATTCCGCATTGGCATAATCTATAAAGGAAAAAATTAGTACTTTTGTTCCAAAAAACAAATGAAACTCGTATTTGCTACTAATAACGAACACAAGCTGTCTGAAATTCGTGATATTTTACAAAACACTAACATCGAAATTGTGAGTTTAAAAGATATTGGATGTTCTGCTGAAATACCTGAAACCTCTGATACTCTTGAAGGAAACGCACTTCAAAAAGCGCGCTATATCTTCGATACATACCAATTGAATTGCTTTGCCGACGACACAGGATTGGAAGTGGAAGCTCTGAATGGTGCCCCGGGCGTTTATTCTGCACGTTATGCAGGAGAAGCTTGCTCTTTCGAAGATAATATGAATAAATTATTGCTTGAGATGGATGGAAAGACAAACCGCAAAGCATGTTTCAAGACGGTTATTGCCCTAATTCTTGATGGAAAAGAACATCTTTTCTTTGGAAAAGTTGATGGCACCATCCTTCTTGATAAAAGAGGCAGCAAAGGCTTCGGCTACGATCCCTTGTTTATGCCTGAAGGATATGATGTAAGCTTTGCAGAAATGGATGCAGCCACAAAAAACAGTTTGAGTCATCGCTTTCGTGCAACGAATGAATTGGTTCAGTATTTATTACTTCAAAAATAATTAGTATGAGAATTTTATTATTAGGTTCCGGTGGACGCGAGCATACTTTTTCGTGGAAAATAGCTCAAAGCCCGTTGCTTACCAAACTATTTATTGCTCCCGGTAATGCCGGAACATTGCAGCATGGCGAAAACATAAACCTTCAAGGTTCCGACTTTGAAGGCATCCGACAATTTGTGAAAGACAATAAGGTTGATTTGGTATTAGTAGGACCGGAAGACCCTTTAGTACTTGGCATACACGATTATTTTCTTTCACACGAAGATATAAAAGACATTCCTGTCATTGGTCCTTGCAAACAAGGCGCCATGTTGGAGGGGAGCAAAGATTTCGCAAAAGCATTTATGAAAAGAAATGCTATCCCCACGGCTGCTTATCAAACATTCACAAAAGAAACCATAGCGGAAGGCTTTGCTTTTATTGATACCCTGCAAGCCCCTTACGTATTGAAAGCTGATGGCTTGGCTGCCAGCAAAGGTGTTGTTATCTTAAACGATGCGGAGGAAACGAAAGCCGAATTACATCGTATGTTGATTGATAACAAATTTGGAACAGCAAGTAACAAGGTAGTTATTGAAGAATTTTTGAAAGGAATAGAACTCTCTGTATTTGTGGTAACCGATGGTATTTCCTATAAAATCCTTCCTGAAGCCAAAGATTACAAGCGCATTGGAGAAGGTGATACCGGTCCAAACACTGGTGGTATGGGTACCGTGTCGGGAGTGCCATTTGCCACCCCTGATTTTATGAAGAAGGTGGAAGACCGTATCATCAAGCCAACTATTTCGGGATTGAAAAGAGAAAACATTCCTTACAAAGGTTTCATTTTTATCGGATTGATGAATGTTGCGGGCAATCCTTACGTGATTGAATATAATGTCCGCATGGGCGACCCAGAAACGGAATCGGTGTTGCCACGCTTGAAAAATGATTTTGTTGAACTATTGCAGGCAATTGGCACTAATTCCTTGAAAGATATTACTATTGAGATTGATGAGCAAGTAACTGCTACTGTGATGCTTGTTTCGGAAGGTTATCCGGGTTCATATCAGAAAGGCAAAGTCATTACAGGTATAGATAAAGTCGAAGGAAGTATTGTTTTTCATGCAGGGACTTCCTTAAACGCTGCGGGGAACACAATCACCAACGGCGGGCGAGTTTTAGCGGTTACTTCTTATGGAGCAACCTTGCAAGAGGCACTGAATCGTTCTTATGCCAACATAGAACACATACATTTTGAAGGAAAATCCTTTAGAAAAGATATCGGACAAGATGTAATTAATTTTAAATAAATCGCTGTGTTTCATAGAATTTTCAAAGAAAATGTCATCATACAACTTATAGTAGTTGTTTTAACTGCTATTTTGCTATGGGGCAATGCTTTTGTGCATAATGTCGCCATGCCTGCCCCCGATAGCGTTTCTCCTTTGTATCATTCCGTTTATCTTTTGTTGAAAGATGCTCCATTATTATCCACCATCCTTGCCTTCGCATTATTAATTGTTGAAGCACTCTTGTTAAATAATTTATTATCGGATTTTAATATCTTTCAGAAGAACTCATATCAAACAGCTTTTTGGTATATCATCCTGATGAGTTCTTCACAAGATTTGTTGACATTACATCCGCTACTTTTCGTGAATCTATTTGCTATCATCATCTTATTGATGATTTTTAGAGCCACTTCTAAGGATGAATCTTATAAGGAAGTGTTCACTGCAGGATTGTTTATTGCTTTGAGTTCTTTGTTTTTCTTTAAGTCAAGCGGGTTGGTACTTGCATTCTGGATTTTCTTGATTATTTTGCAAATTTACACCTGGCGCGAATGGTTAATCGTGCTCATAGGATTTGCTGCTGTATATGTGTATCTTTTCACCTATTATCTTTATTTTGATGATGTTGTCGCAAAGTTTGATTTGTACAGACAGTTCTTTCAGAAAATTTCGTTCTTGCCACGAATTTCAGAGTTTACACAATTGTCAGGGTACAGAATCTTTACAGCTAGCGTGATTTTATTTTTAATTTTGATTTCGTTTGGAAAAATACTGCTAATTATTAATGATAAGATTGTACATGTAAGAAAAATGACGCTAATTTTAATTTGGTTTTTTCTGATAAGTGTTTTAATTAGTGTGTTTTTGAACCACAAAAACCTAAATGATATCTATTTGGCTTTATTACCTATTTCGATATTAATATCCTATTATTATTACAATATTAAAAGATTTCTATTCAGCGAACTTTTGTTGCTGCTGTTGATGATAGGGATTATATTGGAGAAGATTTTTTGATTAGGTTTTGGGCTG
>CAIWVT010000226.1 GCA_903916135.1 uncultured bacterium | reverse complement strand
GCGTAATTCGTAATTCGAAAATTCGTAATTCGTAGTAGTTATAGTATCTCTGTGTATCTCTTTTTGCACTGTGTATCTCTGTGTAATAACTCAAAGCCATTCATCCCAAGCCTGAAGCTGTCCTATCCTTGGGTTTTGGAGCTTGGTATTTATTACGAGAGACGTTTCAGGGTTCCAAAAAATAGTTATAAAAATAAATTTCATAATTAAGGAATCGGATGAAAATTAATTGATACCTTTGTATCGAAATTTATTTTTCCCTTAGATATGTTTCTGACATTATTGAATAATATTTTATTAGCTAAAATCGTTTTATAATTAAATACGGAAAGATATGAAAAAGTTCAAACTCATTAGCATCGCAGTGGTAGTTGTTATTGTATGTATGGCAACTACGCTCCAAGCTCAGAAGAAAGCAAAAGAAGAATCTTTGGATATGAAAGTCATTGAAAATTCTGTTGCTAAAATTACCGACAATCTCTATGCAGGGAAATATGAAGTCAGCAATTTCCTTTGGATAATGTTTCAAAAAGACTTGAAAGCCGCCAACAAATTGGATGACTTGAAAACCGCACAAGTGGACTCTTTGAATTGGCGCGACAAATTGGCATACAATGAGCCGTATGTGGCGTATTATTTTCGCCATCCTGCTTACAACACCTATCCTGTGGTCAATATCTCCTACGAAGGTGCTGTGTTGTTCTGCAAATGGTTGACCGATAAATATAATGCCTATCCGAAACGGCAGTTCAAAAAGGTTCTCTTTCGTTTGCCTACTGCCACCGAATGGAGAAATGCTGCGCGAGGTGCTATTCAAATCACTATATATCCTTGGGGCGACAAATTAATCTATAATGGGAAGTATATGTGCAACTACAGAGCGATAGGCGATGAAAACATCACCTTCCGAAAAGATTTAAACAAATTTGAAGTAGTGAAAAATCAGAATTCCGGCGTTGGCTTCATGAATGATGCAGCAGATATCACTGCACCTGTTACCGCTTATTTCCCGAATACCTATGGCTTATTTAATGTTTGTGGCAATGTAGCAGAGATGATTGTCGAAAAAGGAAAGATCTATGGTGGCGGTTGGCGCAATTCGGGTTGGGATGTGCGTATAGATGCTGTTGATTCCTATACTGCTACTGCCACTGACATCGGTTTTCGCTATTTTATGGATGTTGTGGAGAAATAAACCTCTAACCCACAACACTAAGTCTTTTTTGAACCACAAAGACACAAAGACACTAAGGCACAAAGACACGAAGGCACAAAGGCACAAAGACACTAAGGCACGAAGACACGAAGGCGCCAAGACACAAAGACACTAAGACTCAAAGACGCTAAGGCACAAAGACATTAAGACTCAAAGATTCTAAGAAAATCTAAGCTTTTAGAAGCTTTTTAGTATATGTGGCAATGCTTAGTGACACTTTGTGTCCTCGTGCCTTCGTGGTAATTCTTTTTTTAATGGTTTTCGGAGCGGATTCTATCGTATATCCTTATGGGTTCTTATCGTAGGAACGTCGTTCTCCCAATATCTTATAATCCTTTTCCTGTATTGCTTTCAAAGGGATGCTTCGGGTTTTATACATCGAAGACTTTTGATAATTTATATGCATCACCACGCCACTTGTGATGAATCCCGAGAGCAACATCGTCATCATCAAAGCTCGAAACCATCTTTTGGAGAACAAAGCTTGCCAACAATAAAAAGAATACATCATGGCTAAAGGAAACAATATATAATAGGTATGCGCCGAAGGTCCTTTCACACTGAAAAAGAAACTTAGGTAGGTGATAAAGACGGCTGTTGCGGTGATGTATTTTATCCAAGCGAAATCTTTTGCTGCGTTCTTCAGGAAAAAGGCGATGATCAGATAACCCACTTGCACAATGCCAAAGAAAGCAACGAATGCAATGAAAGGCGCAGCAAAAGGATGTTCCATCAGGAAGGCAAAGAAGGATTTGTTTTCCATATTCAAGAAGCGCGGCAACTCGTAGGAGGCAAATGACAGAAAGCGAGTGAGCACCGTGAAGATATCTTTTATGTTTTCAACATTAAACACCACATTCGACGAAACGCTTGTGCTTCCCGAATGAAATCCATATACCCAAAAAGTAGGAATCAAAAAAGCGGCACTCATCAAAGAGCCTATGAAGAAGGGGAGGATGCTGCTTTTCAGTTCATGTCGTTTCAAAAAGAATGCCAAGGCAATAAATGGGAGCAATAATATCCATGACATGTGGAATTGATAAATCCAAAACAACGAGAAACCCATTAAAAAGAAGGCGATGTGTGTTTTGATGAAACCGATGGAAAGCTTTGGCACCGACTCGAAGAAGCCGATAAAAAATAAGACAGCACCAAACAACACATAGCTTGGATTGATGATATGTGTGGAATAATTCAATGTCCAGGGGCAGGATAGAAGCCAAAGCCATGTGAACCAATAGGGCACTTGCGGAAATTTCTTTTGAAAATACAATGCCAATAAACACAAAGCACCCATGGAAAGTAGATTCAACAAAAGATAAGGAGCTTCGGGCAGATGCAGGATGAAGAAAGGCAAGCCAACCACTAATCCTTGTAATGCGCCGGGTATCTGTGTGTGTGTGTAAACTATATCGGGACCAAAATACGGGAAGTTTCCGGTAGTATAAAATTTCAATCCAATGAGATACACCTGCAGTTCGTCTTCAAACCAAAACTCTTTGCACAAACCGAATGCCAATCGAAATCCGAAAAGCACAAGCAATATACCTAAAAATACAAGTCTCTTTTTAGTTAGCATTTTGATGCAAGATTAATTGGGCATAAAAGTACACAAATCACCCTTATCCAACACAAAAAACCTTGAGAAGATTTCAGTGATGAGAAGGATGAAGCTTTCAATGCTGTGTGTTTTCCGTGCATCATCTTATTGTCCCATCACCTTCGCCTGTAGCTTCATAAAGAAAGCTTTGTCAAGCGGATACTGCATCTTCCCTGCAGTGTTGATATCACTCCAAGCTTCTTTGTACATGCCTTTGTCGTTATAGGCAATAGACCTATTGACAAAAGCAGCAGCATCGTTCGGATTCATGGTGATTGCCATTGAATAATCTTCAATAGCAGCGTCTAACATCTTCATATCATAGCGTGCCAATCCGCGCCACGAATATACTTCGCCTTTTAGTGGTTTCAAACTTATGGATTTGTCGAAATATTCTAAAGCGGTTTTGACATCATTCTTTTTGTAGTAAACCAATCCCTTCCAATAGTAAACTTCATAATCGTTGGGAATCATTTTCTGGCATTTTTCGAAGTCAATCATTGCTGAATCCAACTTTCCTGTATTGACTAATGCTGTGCCCCGCCAAAGGTATGCCTTTGCATCATCAAGTTTCATGGTTAAATACTTATTGTAATCGGGCAAGGCTTCCGCAAACTTGTTTATGGCACTATAAGAATTAGCCCGACCAATATATCCATCAAGATTATCCGACTTATATTTCAAACTCTTGGTGAAATCATAAATGGCTTGATTGTAGTTGCCCAAATTGTTGTAAACCACCCCACGATTGCTCCAGGTTTCGTAGTTGGTGGTATCTAAACTCATGGAAGTGTTGTATTCAACCAAAGCTTTATCGTAGTTTTTAAACCAATGATAATAGAGATATCCCAAATTGTTATAAGCAAAGGTAGAATTCGGAAACACCTTCGTCAAATCGCGCATCAAGGTCTCGCCATTTTTCCATTTGCCGATACGTTGCCACGTCAATAT
>CAIWVT010000225.1 GCA_903916135.1 uncultured bacterium | reverse complement strand
AGTGTGGTAAAAAAGTTTTTCATGCTTTGCTGAATTTGACGAAGTGTGGTAAAAAAGTTTTTCATGCTTTGCTGAATTTGACGAAGTGTGGTAAAAAAGTTTTTCATGCTTTGCTGAATTTGACAAAGTGTAGTAAAAAAGTTTTTCATGCTTTGCTGAATTTGACGAAGTGTGGTAAAAAAGTTTTTCATGCTTTGCTTAATTTGACGAAGTGTGGTAAAAAAGTTTTTCATGCTTTGCTGAATTTGACAATATATGAAAAAAAAGTTTTTTATGCTTTGCTGAATTTGACAAAAAATCAAAACCTGCGTTTAGCCCCCATTACAGAGCGGTCAGAATAAAAGCAGTAACTTGAAGAAAAATAATTATGAATATCTAAAAATATGTATCTTTGTAAAAATATTTGAATCATTACGGTAAGCTTGGCAATTGGATGGTTTGACGTGATAGATTAGTAGATTAAATTGCGCAAAATGATTAAAATAAGTAATGCTCACAATATCGTCCTGATGTTTCAACATTCTCAACGCATCAGCACACAGCTCCTTTCCGGGCTGCGATTCCTTGGGTTCATTACGAACCTTAGCAACATTCTTTTTCTTTTTCATCAGATATATAGATTATAAATAATAATAGGTAAAGATAGAGTACTAATAGAAAGGCGAAGGTTAATAATTCAATTATTTTGTGTAATTTTGGTGGATGGAAATAAATATTGTCTTTTGATCAAAAAATGTTTCTTTGTATTGAATTATTATTTACTTTTGCGAATAAATAAATACGCACATGACGCATTAAGGTAAGGAACAAGTTAAAAGTCCTAAACAACAAAAAATTCTAATATAAACCATTAACTAACAGCAATATGAAAACGCATTCTTTTTCAATAAACTCTTATGAATATAGAGAAAATATACGAACTTTTGGTTCTTAAATATAAATGTTATGTCAATTCAGGATTATTATCTTAACAAGTAAAATATGGCTTCTGAAAATAATAGTATAAAACAGGAACTTTCTCATTTTGAAAAATTACCTTTTGACCATCAGAAAGAATTATTATCGTATTCATTCAAATCATATGGGCTTCTTAAAGGTTCAATAAATAAATGTGACACAAAAAGTGGATTGCATATCACTTTTATCTCGTCCACTTTTATATTATATTATTATTGGATAGCCAATCAATTATTAAGTACACAATATCAGATTATTGTATTTTATGTAAATTTACTTTTATCAATTACTATTCTTATTCTTTGCTTTTCTGTTCTGAATGTTAGAAAAACTGTAACTCCACCAAACATGAAAGAGCTTTTAAATTGGTTGAAAGGAATTGATGAGAAAGACGCAAAAAGATTTTTATTTCCAGTAATCCTATATCAAGTGGGAGAAGCTGAAATTAAAAATTATTCAATTATGAAGAAAAAAGCGGACATATTACAAATAAGTCAGTTATTAATTTTTATCTATATGTTCACAGTATTAACTCAAATATTATTATTCATTAAACTCTAATATAATGGAAACAATTGGATTTATCGCAATCATTACACTTTTATGCGTCATTATTTTTCTATTCATAAAAGTTATTCTTTTGCAAAGAGAAAATAAAAAATTATACACAAAAACTTTTCAAATACCTGAAATCCAAAGAGAAGTTAAAGTCCTTAAGCAATATCAAAATCAGTTGATAAGTACTGTAAATTTACTTAATGATGTTCCTCCTAATAAAGCATACATTGAAGAATTTAATGCTGAAAAAAAAAGAAAAGAGAAGGATGAAAGGGACAGTAATTTTAAACTTCCAAAAAACGGAACAGGTATTTCTTCACCTATCTCAGATTTACGATTAAAAGAAAAAATAGTCACTATTGAGGAAGGATTAAATGTAATTAAGAAGTTAGTTCCAGTTAGATTTAACTACATAAAAAACAATCCATATAATTTTGATATAAATACTCGTTTTGGCTTTATTGCTCAGGAGACATCTAAGTGTTCAAAAGAATTGGTGTCAAAAAATAGTGAAGGTTATTTGGAAATTGATTATTATTCCATTATTGCATTATTGGTTAAATCACAACAAGAAATATTAAAGGAAATAGAAAATTTGAAAAAATAAACTGCACATAACAAGGGCTTGCTGCAATGCGCATCTAGCTTCTTAGACAGGAAAGTAGTGGTCTGAAACATTACTTCTTTTAGACAAGGTAGGAAGTCCGCCAGAAAATAAAGCCGTAAAACGTTATGCACGTATTATAAAGAAAACTAAAAAAAATGGCATCAAAAAAAGGAATTGGACAAACGAAAAACCCCCGTTCGGACGAGGTTCCAACCTCAGTCCATTTATCCTGTTAGGCTCTGCCTAATAAACCAATACCAATTTGACCAAATAATTCAATAACTAAAAACACTACGCATTAAAAAAACGGCTGCAATTTTCTTTCCCATAGCGTTCATGCTAAAAAACGACTGGAAGGTGCGAGATGTGAAATTCTGAAATATCAGAAAATTGTAGATTTCACAGGAGGAAAGACCATTCAATGCATCAAATGGCTGTTCAAATATTCAATGAAGAACTTGAACACGAAACGACATCATGGATTGGATAAACGACGTTGCACGAATGAAAGAAGAACGAAAAAAAATTAGAATATAAAACCATTTATTATGACAAAATTAATTATCGTGCGGCATGGGGAGTCAGTCTGGAATAAAAAAAATGTGTTCACAGGTTGGGTTGACATTCCACTTTCGATTACAGGAATTGCTGAAGCGATTAATGCTGGTAAACAATTAGCCAATATCAATTTTGATATCGTTTTTACATCGGTGCAAATTAGAGCAATTGAAACTACAATGCTCATCCTTGCCCAAAACAAAAATGATAAAACCCCCGTAATCATCCATAACGAAGGGAAAATGAAAGAATGGACAACCATTTACAATGAAGAAATGGTAAAAACCATTATTCCTGTCTATTGCGATTGGCACCTAAACGAACGTTATTATGGAGAATTACAAGGGAAAAATAAGACCGAAACTGCCGTAATATATGGTGATGAACAAGTTCATCAATGGCGCAGAAGCTATGATATACCTCCTCCAAATGGCGAATCGTTAAAAGATACGGCTGAACGAACTATTCCTTTCTTTGAGGAATTTATTTTATCTCGATTGGTAGCGGGTAAAACTGTATTGGTTTCTGCTCATGGGAATAGCTTACGTTCAATTATCATGTTTATAGAAAAACTAACAAAAGAAGAAATACTTAGTTTAGAAATCCCAACAGGAAAACCTCTTTTTTACGATTTTAAAAACGGACAACTTGAAAAAGCGAATAGCTAATATCTAAGTTTAAATGCAAAAGAAATAAAGCACGAAACGCTAATATAGTAGATGTCCCCCGTTTGGCTAAGGTTCCAACCTCCGTCCATTTATCCTGTTAGGCTCTGCCTAATAAACCAATAACAATTTGACCAAATAACTAAAAACACTATGCATTAAAAAAATCTGTACCTTTGCAAAATAAAATTATTAATATGGAAACTCTCGTAATTGATGTGAATTCAAAAGAAGATAAAAAGGTTTTTACTACTTTGGCTAAGCGACTTCATCTAAAGATGAGGGTAATTACACAATCTGAAAAAGAAGATCTGGGTTTGGCTTTAGCCATTGAAGAAGGTTTAAAATCCGGTTATGTTGACGAAAAAACTGTAATGAATACCCCCGTTGGTCTTAGGCTATAAAAAAGAGTAATCAATCAAGTTTGGTTAATATTCTCCTTAGCTGTCATTGTAAAATAACACAGCAGACAGCATAGATAACAAATAAATTATGAGTAATACAAAAATATCCATACGTTTTTTTGACGATCGCGAAGTACGAGCCGTTTGGGACGAACAAAACACCAAATGGTGGTTTAGTGTGTTGGATATTGTAGCTTTGCTTACCGACCAAGATGATTACTCCAAAACTCGCAACTATTGGAAATATCTTAAAGCCAAATTGAAAAAAGAAAACAGTGAGTTGGTTAGTGCCACTACCCAACTGAAACTTTTAGCCAATGACGGTAAACGCTATGTAACCGATATGTTGGATTACACAGGCATTATTGCCTTAGGTAAAGAATTTCCGGGCAAAAAGGCAAACCGATTTATTGAATGGTTTACCTACAGCGGTGAAAGCATAGACGGAAAAAGCAAAACAAAAGCCTATGCCATGTTTGAAAGTTCTTTTATCCACAGCATAGAGGTTGGTACTATCAAAGGTTTGCAACAAATACATGCTTATTTGTTTGGCGGATTGTATGATTTTGCTGGACAAATCAGACAAAAAAACATTTCGAAAGGTGGTTTTCAATTTGCCGTATCACGCTTTTTAGGCGACACATTAAAGCAAATAGAAGCTATGCCCGAAACTACATTTGACGAAATCGTAAACAAATATGTAGAAATGAACATTGCACACCCTTTTATGGAAGGTAATGGCAGAAGCACCAGAATATGGTTGGATTTGATACTAAAAAAACGCCTTAAAAAGTGTGTTGATTGGAGTAAAATAAGTAAGCGGGATTACATGAACGCCATGATGCTAAGTCCAACCAAAAGTAGTGTTCTAAAATCATTTTTGGAAAATGCGCTCACAACCAAAATAAACGACCGCGAAATGTTTATGAAAGGGATTGACTATTCATATTATTACGAAGAAAATGACTAATGAAAAACAGCAAAAAAGGGGGTGGCACACAACGAAAAGATGAAAAGTGAAGCGACAAAATAGAAAACAACGAACCCCGTTCAGCTTAGGCTCTATCTATTTACTTAATCAACCAATTAACCCAATTAACATAATCAACCAATTAACTCAATTAACTCATATTCTAAAAGACACCATGACCGAGCACATAAAACTTTCGGAACTTCCCCGTTCAGATGTGGCTCCTACCTCATTCGTTTCTATCTTTTTAGGCTCTGCCTAATATCCTATTATTAATCATAAGAAACAGCATTATCTCATTATTTTCTTTTTCAATTAAGCAATACAAACAAGAGAAAATATTACTTATAAAAATTTGTTTTGTACTATATTTTTTAAAGTAGTAAATAATGATAGTAGAAACGTATAAAAAAAATATTTCACTACAAATGGTGCTATCATTAAAAAATGTATTACTTTTGCACCAACAGTACCCGTTTTGCATACCATCAGAACTGCAGGCGGGTCATTTTTCAAAGAAAGTTCTAAGAAACATTGATAATACACCTCCCATGCCTCTCTTGGAAGCACACT
>CAIWVT010000224.1 GCA_903916135.1 uncultured bacterium | reverse complement strand
TTTTTATTGATTTTTTTAAATTATTTACAAAATTATCATCAATTTTTCTCAGTTTTCAAACTGAACTTTGAGCCTTCTTAGAAAAGTCCGATGAAACAAAATATTTCTTGCTAAAGCACAATATATTTTGCTCTTTTATTTACCTCATTCTTAAGACTATAGTTTATTACTATACAAGGCTTAATTGACTTAAGTCCAAAATAAAAGACTTTTTCAAGTGGGCTCAAATTCCAAGCTCAAAACGTCGAGTTTATAATCAAAAGAAATGAAAAAATTAATGAATAGCAATTTTGAAATTGACACGAATAAACGTAATGATTTACGTATCCATTTTATGGTTAATTTACTTTCTTTTGCGATTGATGCCAAAGTTTTTTGCGAAGGCACATGCATGTCTTTTTGCGTAGCTTTAGTTCCTAATTCAGAATCTCTATGGTTAAATGTCCATCAATAGTTTCGCTCAGATTGATCAAACGTAGGTGGGTGCAGTTAGCAGCACCTATTTGAGATGCTTTCAACTGCCGTAGTTCGCCCGGCAGAATAATGATAGGGATTAGAGGAACCGTTTGGTGAGCATCTTCAGTAGCGAGCATAACAATGAAGGGTACACTGCTATCATTGATAAATTCGAATCGAGTTTCGGGAGTGAACACGATGCCGGCATCTTTTTGCGAATTTTTCGGCACCAAAAAGGTTTGTTCGCCCACAATGATGTTGCCATTGTTGTCGTGATGCGTATGAGGCAAGAGTAAGTAAAAGCTAAAGAAATCATGAATCCGTTCGGGGTGTCCCTTGTGGAGTTTGGCAATGTCAAATAGGTTGTCTTGCCATTGCATAGCCAAATCCAAACGTTTGCTTTTCAAATCGCCGCGTGCAAAACTCACCTCGGCTTTTTTTGCCACTTGCAGACCACGAGCAGCGTCATAATCGTGTTGCATGGCAATCATTTGATTTTTCATTTCAACACCCAAGTCAGCCACATGAGTGGTTAAACCTTGCACCATGCGATTCAGCAGTGTGCCGATAGTGGTTTTTGTAACCTGATCATATTCCGTCAGTCCGAGCGGAAAAAATTCAATAAATGTGGGTTCTCCACGTCCATATTTACCGGCAATAATATCATCATTTCTTCTTTGAAGGGCAATAAATTTTACGATGACATTGTCAACCGATTCGGTGCGTGATTTTCTCAGAGCACTTAAGGTGTCTTTGTTTCCAATAGCTCCATAGAGGGCAATGTGCAATGCTTCAGTGTCGTTGATCATGGTATCGAACTGATTGAGGGTGTTTTGTGCTGCCAAACGGGCAAGCGCGTCTTCGCTAAAAATTTTAAAGCGGTCATCTGTTATTTTACTATTCATAAAAAACAGAAGGAATAGGTTTCTTAATAGTTTCAACATGATAATTCTTTTTTTTAGTTTAATGGTATAACGTATAAATCGCTAAAATAATTGGGTTAAATTGAAAAAATAAAATTACTTTTTTTTACACTATTTTGTAACGATTTAATTTACAAACAAATATTCAATGCTCTAAGCATTAGGTATCGTGATTTTTTTTAAAATATTTTTTTTTGCAGATACTTATTTCAAATTGTTCGAAGGTATAAAAGTTTTCAGG
>CAIWVT010000223.1 GCA_903916135.1 uncultured bacterium | reverse complement strand
AATGAAGCTGAAACTAACAGTTTCGAAAATCAAATAAATATTGTTTGCAAATTCAGTTTAACCTTACTGGTAATTTTTTTTATACAAAATGAGTATTTATTTATATATTTGTCAAATCAGCATAGGGATGCTTGAAACTCAAATTCAGAAATGATAATTAAACAATTAATGAAGAATCCAATGAAACAATTCACCATAATTTTATGCCTAATCGTTCTGCCCATTATTGCTAAATCTCAAAAAAATAACGAAAAGGTTCTTATTGATCAGGTAGTGGCTGTGGTGGGTAGCAATGTCATTTTATATTCGGAAATTGAAAATGAATTTATTCAATCGCAACTACAGGGAAATACAAAAGGTTTTGCCACTAAATGTAGTATTTTAGAAGAGCTAATGTTTCAGAAACTTCTGCTAACCCAAGCGGAAATTGATAGTGTTCAAGTTACCGATAAGCAAGTTGAGAGTGAATTAGACCGTCGCTTGCGTTATTTCATTAATCAAATTGGCTCAAAAGAGAAACTTGAGGAATATTTTAAAAAAACTATTTTAGAGATTAAAGAAGATATGCGTGAAAAAATTCACGATTATTTGCTCATACAAAATGTTCAATCTAAATTAACTCAAGATATTAAAATCACTCCTTCTGAAGTCTCTGATTTCTTCAGCAACATTCCTGCCGATAGCTTGCCGCTTATTGGGTCACAAATCGAAATTGAGCAAATAGTAAAACAACCCCTTATCAGTGATGTGGAAGTTGATATGGTAAAAGAAAAACTTAATGGATTGAGAGCGCGTGTGCTTAAAGGTGAAGATTTTGCCACTTTAGCAAATTTGTATTCAGAAGATCCGGGTTCTATGAATAAAGGTGGCGAAATAGGATTTGTGGGTAGAGGCGAATTGTATCCAGAATTTGAAGCTGCCGCATTTTCCTTAAAATTAGGTGAAGTTTCTCCTATTGTAAAAACCGAGAAAGGTTACCATATCATTCAATTAATTGAGCGTCGCGGCGAATATATTAATGTTAGGCATATACTTATTGTACCCAAACCTTCCCCCATTGATTTGGCAAAGTCAAAAAAAGATTTAGACAATATCGCTGCCTTGATTGCAATGGATACTTTGACTTTTGAACGAGCAGCAGCTCGATATTCAGATGATCCGTCAAAAGTTAATGGCGGTAAACTCGTAAATCCTTACACAGGTGACTCAAAATTTACTCCTGAAGAAGTGGAGCCAAATTTGTTTTTTATTGTGGAAAAAATGTCAGTAGGACAGAAGTCTGCTCCTATGCTTTTTACAAACGAAGCAGGGCAACAAGCTTATCGGATTGTATATTTAAAATCCAGAACTGAACCTCATAAAGCTAATTTAAAAGACGATTATCCCCAAATCCAAAACATGGCGATATCTATAAAGCAAAATCAGGCATTAAATAAGTGGGTGGTTGAAAAATCAAAAAACACCTTCGTAAAAATTTCAAGCGACTATAAAACGTGCGATTATAAATACGATTGGGTATCATACTAATAATTAATATTGAAAAAACTATGCAAAACAAATCGGATGTTGAAACCTTAGAATCCTTTTTAGAAAAATATTTAAGTTTAAAATCAGAAATTGCAAAAATAATTGTCGGTCAAGATGAAGTAGTCAAAAATATACTAATTACAATCTTCAGTAACGGACATGCATTGCTTATTGGAGTTCCTGGCTTGGCAAAAACGTTGATGATAAATACGATTGCCAAATGTTTAGGATTGAACTATTCCAGAATTCAATTCACACCAGATTTGATGCCATCAGACATTGTCGGTTCCGAAATCCTTGATGAAGATAGGCATTTTCGTTTCATAAAAGGACCTGTTTTTGCAAATATTGTTCTAGCAGACGAAATTAACCGAACACCCCCTAAAACTCAGTCCGCTTTGTTGGAAGCAATGCAAGAAAAAGCAGTAACTGTTGCAGGCAAAAATTTTAAATTAGACGAACCTTTTTTCGTATTAGCTACTCAAAATCCAATTGAACAAGAAGGCACATATCCTTTGCCTGAGGCTCAACTCGATCGATTTATGTTTAATATATGGCTCGATTATCCAAGTTTTGAACAAGAAATAAATATCGTAAAAGCCACCACAAGTAATTTCAATCCTAAAGTTGAGGTAGTATTAAGTGCTAATGAGATTTTAACGTATCAGGAAGTGATACGCAAAATTCCTGTCCCGGATAATGTTTATCAATATGCCATTAATCTTGCATCAATCACCAGACCTGCAACAAAGCTGTCCCACCCATGGGCTAATAATTTCATTTCATGGGGTGCAGGCCCACGTGCATCTCAATATCTAATTATTGGAGCAAAATGTAGTGCCGCCTTAAACGGAAAATTTTCACCGGATATTGAGGATGTTAAAAATGTGGCACATCTTGTTTTACGTCATCGTCTCGTGAAAAATTACAAAGCCGAAGCTGAAGGAATTTCAACAGATTCTATCATCAACGAATTTATTAAATAACCAGATCCGTCTTTTGACTATTTTCATTTGATAATCCAATTATTTTTCCATGAAATTCTCTGAAATTATCGGTCAACTTCCTCTGAAAAATTATTTGATAAATACGGTAAAAAACAGCAAAGTTAGTCATGCACAACTGTTTTTAGGACCCGAAGGATCTGGAAAACTTCCGCTAGCCATAGCATATTCTCAATTCATTTCATGTACAAACAAACAGTATTATGAACCCGCGTCCCCTTTGCTTGGCGACTCATGTGGTTTATGCCCCTCATGCATTAAATACAACAAGCTTATTCATCCCGATATTCATTTTTTTTATCCTGTAACAACAACTAAAGACGTTAAAACTAAGCCTAAGAGTATTGATTTTATTCAAATCTGGCGTGAACTACTTATAAAAAATCATTTTTATATTTCATTAAACGATTGGTACAATACTATTGGTGTCGAGAACAAACAAGGCATTATTCATGCGGAAGATTGCGATGAAATTGTCAGAAAACTTAGTTTGAAATCGTATGAGTCAGAATTTAAAATTGTAATAATTTGGATGGTTGAAAAACTCTTTCATGCTGCTGCACCAAAAATATTAAAAATCCTTGAAGAGCCACCTGAAAAAACATTATTTCTGCTGATTTCTGAAAATCACGAACAAATTATCAATACGATAATTTCACGAACACAAATGGTAAAAATCCCAAAGCTCTCCGCAAAGGATATTAATAACGCTTTGATTTTTCAGTACGATATATCAGAAACTCAGGCTCGAAAAATTTCAAATGTCGCAGATGGTAATTTTATTTTTGCCAAATCTCAAATAGAGGACGAAGAAGATGATAGCTTTAATTTTACTACCCTACGACAATGGCTACGATTATGCTATCGGTTTAATAACGAAGACAGCTTGGAGTTAGTAAAATTTGTGGATGATATTGCTAAAATAGGCCGTGAAAAACAAAAAAGTTTCTTTAATTTTGCATTAAAAGTCGTTCGCAATTCATCATTGTTGAATCATGGAAATGAAAAACTTGTGAAACTTGATGAGGACGAATCTGATTTTGTTACTAAGTTTTCAAATGTATTGAATCCTTCGCGCATTCCTCTTTTATCAATGGAATTCACAAATGCCAGCTACCATATTGAAAGAAATGCCAATCCAAAGGTTTTATTTATGGATTTGTCATTTTCTTTATATAGCATTATGCACTCTTAATTTTATTATGTTGTGTAAATTGTGTAAATTTGCGCGAATTTAATTATTATGGACAAAGAAAAAAATGACTTTCTGTCGAGAGGGTGTTCATACAAGCCCAAATCGTTTCAAAAAAACGAGAATTTATATAGCCACTCTTGTTGCAAACGCAACTCTTATAATTGGCTGGGTAACATAAAATTACCTAGTGCTTACAAAGAGTTTGATTATGCAGAAGTGCGCTTTAAAAACAGCCGCAAAGAATTCTATAAATTACCTGGCGACTGCGATTTTTATGTAGGAGACATTGTTGCTGTTGAAGCTTCTCCCGGACATGATATCGGAATAATCACTCTTTTGGGTGAAACTGCGCGTCTTCAAATGAAGAAAAAAAGAATCAATCCTGAAACCAAGGAAATTAAAAAATTGTACCGCAAAGCGCGCTCTTCAGATATTGAAAAATGGGCATCTATTGTTACATCTGAGCTTCTATCTGTTTCAAAAACAAAAAAAATTGCTACGGATTTAAAGCTTTCGATGAAAGTTAACGATGTGGAATTTCAAGCCGACGGTACTAAAGCAACATTTTATTACACAGCCGAGGAGCGCGTTGATTTTAGAGAACTGATAAAATTACTTGCAGAATCATTTAGCATTCGCGTAGAAATGCGCCAAATTGGAGCACGTCAGGAAGCCAGTAATTTAGGCGGAATTGGCACTTGTGGTCGTGAGTTGTGTTGCTCCAGTTGGTTGCACGATTTCAAATCAGTTTCAACAAATACGGCACGTGTGCAGCAGCTTTCTATCAATCCGCAGAAACTTGCAGGACAATGTTCCAAACTGAAATGTTGTTTGAACTACGAATACGAAGTATATGTGGATGCCTTAAAAGGTTTCCCAAGCAGCGATATTATGCTAAAAACAAAAAAAGGAGTTGCATTTTGTCAAAAAACCGATGTGATTAAAAAAATCATGTGGTATTCGTACAAAAACGATTCTGCAAATATTATTGCTATTCCTGTTGATAAAGTAAAAAAAATTATTCAGGACAATGTGAAAGGCATTATTCCTGAAAAACTCGAAGATTTCTCACAAATTAAAGAAAAGAAAGTTGAGTTTGAGCATTATGAAGAAGATTTAAAGAAATACATGGATGACTGATATGAAAAATAAGGCAAACATTTTAATCCTCTTGGTTTTTCTTTGCACATTATATGCGTGTAATTCGAATGTTATTTTCGATAAAAACAAACAGATTGAAAATGCGGTCTGGAAAAGTTCTGATGTGATAAAATTTACGGTACCCTTGACCGATTCCGTTCAAGCGTGTAACTTCTTTATCAACATCCGTAATTCAGCAGAATACCAATACAGTAATATTTTCTTATTCATTAAAACATTTTACCCGAATGGCAAAATCTCAATTGATACAGTCGAGTGCTATTTAGCTGATAAGGAAGGAAAATGGCTAGGAAAAAGAAGTGGAAAAGTTATTGATAACAGAATTCTTTTCAGAAGAGCAGTTCAGTTTCGACAAACAGGAACGTATTCTTTTGAGTTCGAACAAGCAATGCGAGTAGATGAACTTCGAGGTGTAGAAGATTTCGGTATTAGAATAGAAAAATTTGAAACTAAAAAATAAGATGAGTAAAAAAGCCGCAAATAATGAATCCAAGAAGTATCTAAAGAGACTGTGGATTATTTATGCTTCCTTTTTCGGGTTTTTAGTAGTACTGTTTACCTGTATTTCTTTAGGATTATTTGGGTTTATGCCCACTTTCGAAGAACTTGAAAATCCCAGAAGTAATTTAGCTTCCGAAATATATTCTTCCGATCAGGTTTTATTAGGGAAATATTATATCGAGAATCGTTCAAACATTCATTTTGAAAATTTATCGCCGAATATTGTAAACGCCTTAATTGCTACTGAAGATGCTCGATTCACCGAACACGCCGGCATTGATATGAGAAGTATTTTTCGTGTTATTTGGAAAACTATTATCGGAAGAGATCAAGGCTCCGGAGGGGGAAGTACCATAACACAGCAACTTGCTAAAAATTTATTTCCTCGTGATGGAAATCTTAGCAAACTGAAACTTATTTCCATTAAATTCCGCGAATGGGTAACTGCAATTAAACTTGAGCGCAATTACACCAAAGAAGAAATTATTGCTATGTATCTCAACACCGTGGATTTCGGAAATCAATCCTTTGGAATTAAATCCGCGTCACGCACCTATTTTAATAAACCTACCGATTCATTAAACATTCAAGAGGCTGCGCTTTTAATTGGCATGTTGAAAGCCCCTACTAAATACAGCCCAACTCAAAACCCGGAGAATGCAATGCGACGTAGGGACGTTGTGTTGAAACAAATGGAAATTTATGGTTTCATCTCAAAAGAACAATACGAAGACGCACGTCAAAAACCTATTGATATGTCGCGTTTTCAAGTTCAAGACCACAATCAAGGCTTGGCAACCTATTTCCGCGAATTTTTAAAAACATTACTGAACCGAAAGAAACCCAATGAAGATGACTATTCCGATAAAGAAAGTTATAAAGAAGACATGGACCAATGGAATAATAATCCTGCTTATGGTTGGTGTAACAAGAATTTGAAAGCAGATGGCACCCCTTATAATGTATTTAAAGATGGTTTGCGCATTTATACTACCGTAAATTCCAAAATGCAACGCTATGCCGAAGAAGCTGTTACGGAACACATCGGAAAAGAACTGCAAAACGATTTCTACCGACATTGGAAAGGTGTAAAAAAAGCTCCTTTTGATTATAGACTTACGCAAGAAAAAATTGACAATATAATCATGCAAAGTGTTCATCGTTCCGAACGCTTTCAGTCTCTTAAATCTGCAAATGTTTCCGATGGCGACATAAAGAAGATTTTCGACACCCCTGTCAAGATGAGAGTCTTTTCTTGGAAAGGCATGAAAGATACGGTGATGTCTCCCTTAGATTCGGTGAAGTATTATAAATGGTTTCTGCTTGCCGGATTAATGTCTGTGGAAACTCAAACGGGTTATGTTAAAGCCTATGTTGGAGGCATCAATTACAAGTATTTTCAGTTCGACCATGTGTGTCTGGCTAAACGTCAGGTAGGTTCCACCTTTAAACCATTTGTTTACACAGTGGCGATGCAAGAAGGGGAGTTCTCTCCGTGTTCGCGCGTTCCCAATGTTCCCATTTCGTTCGATTTGCCCAATGGAGATAAATGGGAACCTAAAAATTCTTCCGATTACAAAGAAGGCGAAATGGTTACACTAAAAGAAGCTTTAGCCAATTCAATAAACTGGATATCCGCTTATTTAATAAAAAGATATTCCCCAGGTCCTGTCATTAAAGTAGCTCGCAAAATGGGAATAAAAAGCGTCATTCCTGAAGTGTATGCTATTTGTTTGGGAGTTGCCGATTTGTCCCTTTACGAAATGGTGGGTGCTATCAATACCTATGCAAATAAAGGCGTTTATATCGAACCAATTTTTGTTACCCGTATTGAAGACAAACATGGCAATGTTCTCGCCACATTTGTTCCCCGAACGCAAGAAGCAATGAGTGAAGAAACAGCTTTTCTAATGAACAATCTAATGCAAGGAGTTGTAGAAAGCGGCACAGGTGCACGTTTACGCGGAAAATACGGATTTTCAAACCAAATTGCTGGCAAAACAGGAACAACGGACAACAACTCCGATGGTTGGTTTATGGGATCAGTCCCCAATTTAACAACAGGTGTTTGGGTGGGATGCGAAGACCGCAGTGTGCATTTCCGCAGTACCTTGTTAGGTCAAGGTGCAAACATGTCGCTACCGATATGGGCTTTATATATGAAAAAAGTATATGCCGACAAATCACTAAATGTGTCAACCTCCGACAAGTTCTCAAAACCTCTGAAACCTTTATCCATCGAAATTGATTGTGACAAATATAACCAAGGCAGCCATCCTATCAACTTCGATAACAAGAATTTTTAAACCCATTTTGTAATTCTTAATCACGTTGAATACATTATCTTATCAGCCCAAATATTCAAAATATCTTTTGATTTTTGCGTTGCTTTGTTTGTCCTATCTCTATCAATACAATCATATTGTATTCTACGCACCCCAATCTATTCATCAGTTTCGGCAAGCAGATTGTCTTTCTATCGCCCTGAATTATTATCAAGACGACATGAATTTCTTCAAACCCCAACTCCACAATCAAATGAGTCAGGGCGGAACAAGTGGATTTGCTGTTGGCGAATTCCCAATCATATATTATTTGGTTGCCGTTCTTTGGAAAATATTTGGACTCCACCTGTGGATATTCCGTTTGGTTGAAATTCTGTTTGTCTTTCTTGGATTGCTTGCGCTCTTGCGAATCTTCGAATCTATTCTAAAAGATAGTATTTGGGCATTGATGATTACCTTATTGCTGTTCACCTCCCCTATCGTGGCTTTCTATTCAAACAACTATTTGACAAACATGCCTGCCTTTAGCTTAGTCCTCATGGGCTGGTATTATTTTTATAAGTTTTACGAAACCCATAAATTGAAATTACTTTACATGGCTATGCTCCTTTTTGCCTTGGCAGCTTTGTTGAAAGTTTCTTCCGCGATAAGTTATTCAATGATTTTATGTGTCTTTTTCTTGGAGCTATTTGGTTGGATAAAAATAAAGAACCATGCAAAGCTCTTCCATAAGCCTTCCAAACATATTCCACCCTTGCTTATCTTACCCACAGTAATGTTTCTTTGGTATGGGTATGCTTCTTGGTTTAATGCTCGTTATGGTGGAAGTTATACGTTTAATAGCGTTTGGCCCATCTGGAATATGAGTCGCACTGAAATACACATTGTTTGTAACGGATTTATGACCTTTATGGTACAACAGATTTTCAACATCTACACAATCATCGTGATAGGCTCAATGTTAATTGCACTAATTATCTTGGCTGCTTTCAAAAAGATTCCCAAACTACATCTTTTGATATTAGGTATTCTTATTTTAGGAACAGTTTTGTATGTCCTTTTCTGGTTTAATGCTTTGGGGAATCATGATTATTATTTAATTGACGTATTGCCCCTCTCCTTGTTTGTTTTCCTGATATTCTTTGTTGGGTTCAAAACGTTTTCGCAAAAGCTATTTAATAATGTCCTTATTAAATCTACATTCTTTATTTTCTTAGTTTTTAATATGGTCTATTGCCAAAACAACATGAAAATGCGTTATTGGATTGATATCAATAAACCTGAACGTTTTGCCTCAGAAAATGAAATCGGCAGATGGGCGTTTATGCACGTAAATTATGTAAAAAAGATGCAGGCTTTTGAAACCCTTCCTTATTATTTCAACGCTTTAGGTGTCAAACCCACCGACAAAGTCATCAGCATCCCCGACTCCAGTATTAATATTTCTCTCGTTTTGATGAATCACAAAGGGTGGACATCATTTGGATTCGAAGGTATGACACAAAATCAAAAGATAGAAAAGCAAATCAAGCTTGGCGCAAAATATTTACTCATCAGCGATTCCATCATCTATAAAGATGCTTCTCTTGAACCATTTATGCACGATTACATCGGGTCTTATGAGAATATTGATATTTTTAATTTACAAAAAAAAAGATAAAACACATGGATAACTTCTTTTCTCAATGCAATTATGTAACTTTGCACAAAATTTCAAGGCATGAGCGACTCAATTAAGCACGAATGTGGTATCGCCTTTATTCGTTTGTTAAAGCCTCTCGAATATTATTTGGCGAAATACGGTACAACCATCTACGGTTTGAACAAACTGTCACTGTTGATGGAAAAACAACACAACCGCGGACAAGACGGGGCGGGTATCGCCTGCATAAAACTCGATGTGGAACCCGGCATTCGGTTCATCAACCGTTTGCGGTCCAACTCTTCCACGCCTATCATGGATATTTTTAATCAGATTTATTCCAATCTGAAACAAATTAAAAAAACCAACTCCGCTTTGCTCAACGATGTGGCGTATCTCAAGCGCAACACCGATTTCGTTGGCGAATTATATTTAGGACATTTGCGCTACGGAACCTTCGGCAAAAACAACATCGAATATTGCCATCCCTTCATTCGCACCAACCATTGGCAAACCAAGAACTTGGTCCTTGCCGGCAATTTCAATTTGACCAATGTGGACGATTTGTTTCAAAAACTCATCGCCCTTGGGCAACATCCTGTGGAAACTTCCGACACCATAACCATACTCGAAAAGATTAGCCATTACTTGGACGAAGAAAACGAAAATATCTATCAACTCTACAAAGCCGAAGGTTTTGCCAAAAAAGATATTTCTGCGCTTATTGGTCGCGATTTGAATGTCCAGAAGATATTATCGCGCGCCACCAAAGATTGGGATGGCGGCTATGTCATTGCAGGCATGATTGGTCATGGCGATGCCTTTGTGATGCGCGACCCTTCGGGAATCCGACCTGCTTATTACTATGCCGACGATGAAGTGGTGGTGGCAGCGTCCGAACGTCCCGTGATACAAACCTCATTTAACGTTCCTTTCGATAAAGTCAAAGAAATTGAACCCGGCATGGCGTTGGTTGTCAAAAAATCCGGCACACACTCCATCATGCAATTTCGCGAAGCGGAAACAAAAAAAGCTTGCTCCTTCGAACGTATTTATTTCTCGCGCGGAACCGACAAAGAAATCTATCTCGAACGCAAAAACCTTGGACGCTATTTGGCTCCTGCCATTCTGAAGGCGATTGACTACGACATAGACAACACCGTTTTTTCCTTCATTCCCAACACCGCTTCCGATGCCTACTATGGACTGATGGATGCTTTGGAAGAATTTTGCAACAAAGTGAAAAAAGACAAGATTATCGCCGCAGGCAACAATCTTACCTCCGACGAACTCGAAAAGATTCTGGCATTTCGTCCCCGTTTCGAGAAGGTTGCCGTCAAAGATATGAAACTCCGTACCTTCATCACGCAAGATAAAGAACGCGACGACTTGGTGGCGCATGTTTACGACGTAACCTACGGCATCATTCGCAATCAGGTGGACACCATTGTGGTGATTGACGACAGTATTGTGCGGGGCACCACCCTAAAACAAAGCATCATCCGCATCTTAGACCGACTCAGCCCAAAACGTATCATCATCGCTTCCTCCGCGCCACAAATCCGCTATCCCGATTGCTATGGCATTGACATGGCGAAGCTCAACGACTTCGTGGCATTCAAAGCCGCTATCGAATTGTTGAACGAAACCAACCAATCCAACGTTATCAATCAGGTCTATAACAAATGTAAACAGCAACTCAATTTGCCCAAAGAACAATGGGTGAATCATGTGAAAGATATTTACGCGCCCTTCAGTGCCGATCGCATTTCAGATAAAATTTCAAAGTTGCTCCTGCCCAAAGATATCAAAGCAGAAGTGCATATCGTTTATCAAACCATCGAAAATTTGCATGCTGCCATTCCAAAACATACAGGCGACTGGTATTTCACCGGAAATTATCCCACCGCAGGTGGAAACAAAGTGGTCAACCGTTCCTTCATCAATTATATTGAGGGCAAAGACATCAGACCGTATTGAGTTCGGAGTTCATTCGTATCTAAAACTATTATCTATTCACTATTATCTATTCACTATTATCTATTCACTATTATCTATTCACTATTATCTATTCACTATTATCTATTCACTTTCTTTTGGGCGCATCCCCCTGAATAACGGGGGTCGGGCTGTCCGCTCATAGTCGCCATTCCGCTAACGCTCCATGCCGAGCTATCCGCTACCATCCCTTGCGCGCGTGCCAACTGGCTATCCTCTATCATTTTGAATCAACATTTCCATATATCCTCCCCTTTATTCCCATGCCATGTAGGGGCAGAAAATCTTCTGCCCTCTTTAAACCCCGCTAGGGGTGAAATGTTTATAGCCCCGACATTCCCTGTCCCGAACACATACCTGTCCCGCACACAGAGTGTCGGGAGTGTCGGGGTTGGACTATTACAGATACCGTATCGGTATTATTGGTCTTTT
>CAIWVT010000222.1 GCA_903916135.1 uncultured bacterium | reverse complement strand
CTCATCATTGCTGTGGGCGGCGGCAGCGTCATTGATTCTGCCAAAATCATTGCCCTCGCCATTCCTTTGCCCAACAAAGCGTGGGATTTATTCGAATATACCGCGAAACCCGTTACAGCCATTCCGTTGATTGCCGTGTTGACCTTGGCAGCCACAGGCACCGAAATGAATGGGTTTGCTGTGGTTCAGAACGAAGTCACCAAACAAAAGCCCGGTTATTTTTCGCCGATGATATTCCCCAAACATTCTTTCCTCGACCCCGATTACACCAAGACCGTGCCTGCCAACTATACGGCTTATGGCATCGTTGATTTGATCGCTCATGCTTTGGAGGGCTATTTTGGCGCGGGCGAAACCACTTTGACCGACAAGTTTATTTTTTCTATCATACAAGAAGCTGTGGAATATGGTCCTTTGCTGATGCAAAACCTGCAAGATTATCGCTTGCGCGAAAAAATCATGTTTGCCGCCACCTGTGCCCTCAATGGCACCACTGCTTTCGGGAAGAAATCGGGCGATTGGGGCGTGCATGGCATTGGTCATTCGTTGACCGTTTTGCACGATACTGCCCATGGGGCTTCGCTTTCGGTGGCATATCCTGCATGGATGAAACATTTCAAGGATGTGCTTGAGCCTTCTTTGCTTTTGTTGGGCAATGCTGTTTTTGGCGTCAACTCCGCCGAAGAAACCATACAATGTTTCGAAGACTTCTTCGCTCAACTTGGTGCACCTATCCGCATGAGCGAAATTGGTTTGAGCGAAAAGCCCAACAATGCCGAGATAGATGCCCTTGTGGAAAGTCTTCTCATCAACAAAGTGAATGGTGATAATTATAAAATGACGCCCGAGGATTTCCGTCAGATATTGACATTGGCATATTAGAACACGACATAAAATAAAAAGGGGAGTGTAATCACTCCCCTTTTCTACCTATATATATACTAAAAGAAATTTTTTCGCAGAGCGATGCGTCTATTATCGCTTTGCGAAAAAAGTCCTCATTCAATCACTTTGCGCTCCACTGCTTGAAGGATGGGAGCATTTCCATTATCAACAAACACATAAGCAACCACCTTGCAATGTTTGTCAACCCAGGAAGAACTTAACGTCTTTGAATAACTTCTAATAATTATTGAATCTTTGGCAACACCACCGTTGGTGAATGTTTCCCCATACGTTCCGACAAATTCATCACGCAATACGTCCATAAAAACGTAATCAGTAATATCCGGTGTTGTTCCGATTGCAGTGTTATTGTTTTTCTGAAAACCAATAATGCTATCTTCGGAAATATAAACTGCAATTCGCAGATTCTGCGTGGAAACCGTATCAAATCTTGTTCTAACAAAAGAAAATAGTTTTCGAGTAGCGGAATCGTACTGATTAATAATCTGCATGGATAACACAGGCTTTACTGCTAGAGCCTCTTCCACTTTTGATTGCCATGTGCTTGTGGTGGAATATATAATATTTGTGCCATCTAATTTCTCCCTGTTGAACATGGCACTTGGTTCGCTCGACACTAGAAAATCGGTATATAATGTCTCTCCATGGTCTATTGAGCGCAAATCTAAGGCGTAATCTCCTACTGCATCCGGAATTGCCAAGGTGCTAGAATGAATGGCAAGCACAATCACGCGACTGCCATAGGTCTGTTGTTGTATCTGATGAATATAATCAGCACCCGTTGGGCAATACACACAAAAATGCCCGGTAAATTCTTCAATCAAAACTGTTTTCATAGGAGCTGGAAAAGCAGGAAAAGTCGGAATTGAATCAGGAATGTCAACAACATTCATATACGGTCCTTCCACTTTATCGCAGGAAACTATCAAACCGACAGTTCCCACGAAAAAAAATAAACATGCAACAAATAAAAGCTTTTTCATACCATTAAAAATTTAAAAACTACTTGTGAGTGTTAATGTCAATCCATTTGCAGCAGGAACAAATCGGCAGACGCCGCCCACGCAGAATATCCCTGCTCGTTGGCGACCATAATTCAATGCAATGCGGGTGGAGCCAATGGAATATGCCGTGGAAACGCCATAATAATGAATTTGTTTTTCCGATTTCGGATTGCCGTAATTGTATTGGTCACACACGGAGAAAAACCATTTGGGCGCTATGGTATATTCCACCAAGGCATACATCCAAGAGCCTTCGCCTTGCGTGGTGTACATATATTGGAATTCGGTGCGGATGCTGTTCTTGGGGTTTATCGTAAAGGTTAAATCGGCAATGCCCGTATGAGAGCAGATATTCGGAATGTCGTGACCTTCTATGATATTAGCATTATACATGATATAGAAATAACTAAAAATCATCTTAAAGGTTTTGCTCACCTTCTTGGAGAATTCGAGGTTGAAATTTTGGTAATTCACCTGCTTCCCAATTTTGAAGAAATTCGACGCATAGCCTAATGTCCCTGTTGAATCTATGGGAGTGGCGTCATCAATTTGCTCTTTGTTGATGGTATTGTATTGCGAATAGGTCAAAGAGAAAGTGGTGCCATATTTGCCTCCCAATTTTGATTTCTTTTTAAATGTGAAAGTTGATTGCGCCTGAAATCCAAATTCTCCATTGGCTTGCGTGGCATAAGGATACATTGCCGGCAAACTATAGGTGGTTTGTTTTGAGATGGCAGGAATATAATTTATGTTCAAATCACTGCCGATGGCATCGCGGTCGGTTTTGTAACTCATATTATCGGTACGGATGGCAGCCACATAAAATCCCATGCCTTTTTTAGCGTAGGTCATTTGCACCAAAGTGGCGTTGCCGGGTTTGTAAATACGGTTGTTGATGGCTGAAGGGTCGTTTATCTTATGAGCATATTCGCCATTGATAGAAAAGTTTTTGTAGAGGATACTAGCGCGAGCCGCATACGAGCCTACATTTTTGGGCAACTTATACACTGCGTCGTTGGCATCTTGATATTTGCTCACAAAACTTCCGCCCACCGTAACTTTAAGACTTTTGTCATTTAGTTTTTTGAACATATCGTTGATAGAAAACTCCGCATCGGCACCACGGATTACCCCGGGACTCCTTGTGAAATAAAAACGCTGTAATCCCCAAATTCCTTTCAGGGTGATACCTTTCCATGGGCGCACTTTCACATTCAAGCCATCCAAAGAATTGTCGTAGCCCAAACTAAAATCTTGCCAAGCGCGATAAATTAATCCCGAACCAAACTGGTCGTACGAATTGCCAAGGGTGATGGTGAATTTGTCTTTTTCAAACGACACATAACGGTAAGGAACGCCTATGCCTTTATACCGTGGGTCGAAACCTTGCAAAGCATAAAGATAATTCTCGAATCGCAGTCCCGCCGAAAATGGACCATTGGTATAATTAATATTAGCAAAGGTGTTCATCAACGCCTTTTGAGGCACATCTGCTGCGCCGATGAGCGAATCTTTGTTATAATACATGCCATCAAATTCAAAGTTGCCGCTCACTTGACTGTTTTGCAAAAACTTCTCAACCCCTTGGGCATTGAGGTCTGCAGCAGACAACAGACATAGAATGATGAATACGAGTAGATATCTTTGTTTCATAAATTCATTGTTATGTTTATAATTAGGAAAATCGTTTTTGTGTTACTCCACTTTTTCGCCTTTAGCCACTTTGCGCACCACTTCAATCAAATTGAGTTCGCTGCCTTGCGAAAAGGACGTGTGTTGCCACACGATTTCGCCTTTGCCATTCAGCACAAAGGTATGGGGCACCAAATTCACATTCATGGCACGTTTGAATTCGCTGTTGACATCCAACCACACTTCATAGTCCCAGCCTTTTCCGTTGACGAGTGCCTTCACATTGCCCGAGGTTTTCGAATCATCAATAGAAACAGCAATGATTTTCACACCGGTTTCTTTTTGCCAGTCTTCGTAAACATCTTCAATGGTGGTAAGTTCATTCACGCAGGGTTTGCACCATGTAGCCCAAAAGCTGATGATGACAGGCTTCCCATTATTAATCGTGTCGCCAGTATTAATGGTTTTCCCTTCCAGGTTTTTAAGTTCTACGGCAGGGATTTTCTTCAAACCCAAGATGCCAGTGTTTTGATTGTTTTCTTGTGCCATCAGTAAAGATAGACTCATAAGAAGCATGGAGATACTCAAAAGAATTTTTTTCATGGTTAATTTTTCAATTTTTAAATGGTTTACAAAGATATAAATTCCTATTGACGCAGCGGTATTTTTTATTTTTCTTGCGGTTAAATTACTGTTAACATCGTTTTCGTCTCTATATATATACTAATTTTGTGCCAATTGTTGTTATATATGTAACAATGGTATAATTTTTGTCGTAAAACTAATGCTATGAAAAAACTATATACTTTTATTATTATTGCCTTTTTGACAGGTTTTGTGTTGCAAGCGCAAAATCTCACATTGTCTAAATCCTCAGTTGCTGTGTTGAACGGCGACACTATCACGGCTGATGGCGATGCCACAGTGTTGATTGCAAGCCATGTGGATGTTAAAAACAACGGTGCAGCAAATCTCTCAATTAAATGTCGCAGGTTGGTGATTGATTCTGTTACAGGCTCGACCAATTCTGTTTGCTGGGGTGGACAATGTTGGCCCATTGGAATTTCGGTAACGCCTAATCCCACTGTAGTGAATGCAGGAACTACCTGCTCTGAGTTTTCCGGTGATTATTGGGCAAATTCTCATGCAGGAAACACTATCATCCGCTATACATTTTTTGACATGCACGCTCCGAACGATTCCATTTGCTTTATTGCGAAATATAGGGCATGGGGTGTTGGCATTGACGAATCAGCCGCGCAATTCAACATTTCGGATGTGTATCCAAATCCGGCAAACAAAAGTGCCACCTTGAACTATTCGGTGACAGCAGTAGATAAGTCAACGCATATCGTTGTGAGCAATTTGTTGGGAAAAGAAGTTTTGTCTTTGCCTGTTACGGAAAAAGAAGGCAAAATCCGCATTGAAACCGAAACCCTGACCAATGGACTTTATTTTTATTCTTTCATCCTTCAAAATAAAGTTGTTTTCACGAAGAAGTTGGTTGT
>CAIWVT010000221.1 GCA_903916135.1 uncultured bacterium | reverse complement strand
GTGCACACGTTTTGCGAGCTTTTTTCATATTCCCTTGCATTAATTTGTGCAAATATAGCTATAAATAGCTTAATACCAATAGGAAAAATGTTTTTCAGCAGACCCTAAATAGAAATAATAAGATTACGGGAGTTCAATAAATTGCTTTTTTCTCGTTGGACTTCAATTTTTATAATGCTCATCCCGACTCAAAGTCGGGACTCGCTTTCAAAAATCTTGTCCGCCTCAAAAAATCTAATTTATAAAACCCCTCATTAGTTAATTAAACTAAAACGCTAAGAACCCTTTCTTAATTTTGCAAGAAATTTTTCTGATGATATTTGATTCTTTTTTAATTCCTCAGGAGACATATTATTAATTTTCTGAGATTGCTCGTCGAGTTTTTTTTGAAATGTTTGTATTTTTCTCTCAGAAAAACCAAAGAAAGTCATTTCGTAAAGGCAGTGACTTATAATCTCCAATTCGGAAAATTGCCTTAAAGTATCTTCACTTATTGTCATGCCTAACCATTCACACCACGGAATAAGCTCAATGCCGTATTTTATTTGCTTTTGTTCAACCGGGTCATAAAGTAATCCGTAAACATCAGAAAAATTGTCTTATAGGGAATCTTCTTCAATGTTTTCAATGACAAGCAACATATTAGAATGTTTAACTACTAATAAAAGAAGGCTTCTGAATATCTTTTCATAGCCTTTACAATTTTTGTTTTCTGCAGGGAATAATGATAGCAAAGTATTGCTGACATTAAACCAATAATTTGTTTTTATTAAATCAATTAATAGCATAAGAATTTAAATTCATTAAGTGCAAATTTATGAACTTTAAATGAATTGGCATCAAGAAATTATAAATACCCAACCCCTTGAAAAGGGGCAATAACAGGTCGGGATATAATGAATTAGCGTCGGAGAGGCGTACTGTTTGTAGAAAAAATAATATACATGTGGATTTAAGCCCCAGCGGGGCGGGATGTCTTTTGAATCCGGAGGTGCGAAATTTGCAATTTCGAACAACGGTGGTTTTTGGAGAAATCTAAATGGAACAAGCATTTTTAACCTGTCAATACGATTTTGAATAAAAAAAATGAATAATTCCATCTTTGGAGCTACAATTGACCTAAAAACAATCATTATTCAGAAATTTTTGCCCTATAAAATATTATTTTATTCAAATTAATGTACATCAAAAAAAAAATTAACAATGATATATATCAATTATCGAATGATATATGTCATTATACATGTTGATAAAAGCCTCTCTCTTTTTAAAGAAACTCAGTCGTGTAGGGCTTTTCCTATGCTGTTGTAAGTTTTCTCTCACACCGAATTACTGACTATTTACAACTTATTCAAAAATAAACATTTGGATTCTAAAAAATAAGTATTATATTTGCAAATTATTTCAAAACAAAAATTTAAGATCCACCACACTTTGAACTCATTTAGCAACAATAAAATGTCAAATATATGTAATAGCATGATTAAAGGTTATTACATGCTTATAAATTTGCTAATATGTAGAGCACGCTAAGAAAAGGCTTCGTGTGGGGCGGAGCCTTTTCTTTTTATTAAAAGAATGAAACAAAGAAACAATAAAAAAAGCCTCCCACGTAGGCTAAAGATATTAACACGCGAATGAAAAATAAAATTAAACACTAACAAAAGGAGGCAACGGCAAAGATACCATAAATTTGTAATATGGCAATGATTCCATAGATAATTGTTGCTGTACGCTCGTACTTAAATTTTAGTTTAGCCTGCCTGCGAAAGTGATAGAGGCTACATAATTAATTTCGATTATTCACTTAAAAAAACTACTTATGAAAATAAAAATTTATTTAATTATGCTTTTCCTTTTGGCAACGCAGGTAGCGGATGCTCAGATAATGTTTGAAAAGCATTATGGAGGAACCAGTGATGAACACGGCAATTATGTATTTCAAACAGAAGATGGCGGATATATAATATCAGGATATACACAAAGTTATGGAGCTGGTGGTCACGATATTTATATTATCAAAACAGATGGTTTGGGCAATTCTGTTTGGACAAAAACTTATGGAGGACTAGGGGATGATCAAACAACTGCTCTTAAAAAAACTTATGATAATGGATACATTATCGGAGGACTTACAAGTAGCTTTGACTTGCCTGATTATAATGCATATTGTATTAAAATAAATCAAAACGGGGATACTTTATGGACGCGAAATTATGGGGGTAACAACTATGATGATTGTACTGCTATTTTACAAACAATTGACCATGGATTTGCTCTACTAGGTAATACAACAAGTTATGGTAGTGCATCAAGTAGCATTTATTTAATTAGAATAAATGAACTAGGCGATACACTTTGGACTAAAACGTACCAGAAAAAAATTAGTAATCTGGGTTCTAATATTATTCAAACAAATGACGGAGGCTTTTTAATTACAGGCACTACTTCAATTACATTTGTAAGTAATACAAAAGATATTTTTTTAATAAAAACAAATATTAGTGGAGATACACTTTGGACTAAAGTAATAGGAGGTTCAGGTGATGATTGGGGTTTTTCAGCGTTAGAATTAAGTGATGGAAGTATAATGATTTCTGGTGTTACAAATAGTTATGGTGCAGGTGGGTACGATATTTTTATGTGCAAATTGCAGAGTTACGGAGAAGAAATTTGGATGAAAACATACGGCGGTGTAAATGATGAATGGGGTCAAATTACTCAGCAAACTAATGATTTAGGATATATTATCACTGGATCTACGAATAGTTTTGGAAATGGCAATGAAGATGTATATATTATAAAAACGGATATGGTAGGAGATACACTATGGACACGAACTTTCGGCGGCACAGGGGTTGATTGGGGTAGCTGTGCCCAACAAACATCTGATAATGGATATATAATAACTGGAAAAACAAGTAGTTTCGGAAATGCAGATGATATTTACTTGATTAAAACAAACGAAAGCGGAATAGTTGGGTTCGAAAAAATATTTAAAACACAAGAAACTTTTAAAATATATCCCAATCCAAACAATGGAAT
>CAIWVT010000220.1 GCA_903916135.1 uncultured bacterium | reverse complement strand
ATGCCGTTCCTTGAAGATGGAACCCCTGTTGATGTTGTATTAAATCCATTAGGCGTACCTTCACGTATGAACCTTGGACAGATTTACGAAACCGTTTTAGGATGGGCTGGTCAGAAATTAGGAATTTCATTTGAAACACCAATCTTTAATGGTGCAACTTTAGACGATATCAATGGTTATATGCGCAAAGCAGGTCTTCCAGAAAATGGCAAAGTGTATTTATATGATGGTGGGACCGGTGAACGTTTTGACCAACCGGCAACTGTTGGGATGATTTATATTTTGAAACTTCATCACCTTGTTGACGACAAAATGCATGCTCGTTCTATTGGACCTTACTCTTTGATTACACAACAGCCCCTTGGTGGTAAAGCACAGTTTGGAGGTCAGCGTTTTGGAGAAATGGAAGTTTGGGCTTTGGAAGCTTTTGGTGCTGCAAATATTTTACAGGAAATTCTTACTGTGAAATCTGATGATGTTACTGGACGTGCCAGAGCTTATGAAGCAATTGTGAAAGGCGATAATATGCCAACCCCTGGAGTTCCCGAATCATTCAACGTGTTAGTTCACGAATTAAGAGGCTTAGGCCTAAATATTACTTTTGAAGAATAAATGTATTTATTTCCTTTTTGGAACTAGAAATATTATAGTATGGCTTTTAGAAAAGAATTAAACACCAAAGGCAATTTTTCTAAGATAACAATAAGTTTGGCATCGCCCGAACATATTTTAGAACGCTCAAGCGGTGAAGTGCTAAAACCGGAAACGATTAACTATCGTACCTACAAACCTGAACGCGATGGTTTGTTTTGTGAACGTATTTTCGGACCTGTAAAAGACTGGGAATGTCATTGCGGGAAATATAAACGTATCCGATATAAAGGTATCGTTTGTGATCGTTGCGGCGTGGAAGTAACTGAAAAGAAAGTAAGACGAGAACGTGTTGGACATATTCAACTGACCGTTCCTGTTGCTCATATTTGGTTTTTTCGTTCCTTACCGAATAAAATTGGCGCTCTGCTTGGATTGCCTTCAAAAAAATTGGAAACAATTATTTATTACGAACGTTATGTAGTAATAAATCCTGGTATTAAAGAAGGTCTGAATTATTTAGATTTTCTTACCGAGGAAGAATATTTTGAGATTTTCGAGGAATTACCCAAAGAAAATCAATATTTGGATGATAGCGATCCCAATAAATTTATTGCAAAAATGGGTGCTGATGCTCTTTATGATTTGCTGTCTCGTCTTGATTTAGATGAATTATCCTACACATTAAGAGACAAAGCAAACAAAGAAACATCTCAACAACGTAAGCAAGATGCTTTGAAAAGACTTCAAGTTGTTGAAGCTTTTCGCGAAGCCAACACCCGCATGGAAAACAATCCAGGCTGGATGATTGTGAAAGTTGTTCCTGTTATTCCACCGGAACTTCGTCCTTTGGTAGCCCTTGATGGAGGTCGTTTTGCTACTTCCGACTTAAATGATTTATATCGCCGTGTGATTATACGTAACAATCGTTTGAAACGACTTGTTGAAATCAAAGCTCCTGATGTGATTCTGCGTAATGAAAAACGTATGCTTCAGGAAGCTGTTGACTCTTTATTTGATAATTCGCGTAAAGCAAATGCGGTTAAAACTGAATCGAACAGAGCTTTGAAATCTTTAAGCGATAGCTTGAAAGGAAAACAAGGTCGTTTTCGTCAGAATTTGTTAGGGAAACGTGTTGACTATTCAGGTCGTTCGGTTATTGTTGTGGGTCCTGAACTTAAACTAAACGAATGTGGTATTCCGAAAGAAATGGCTTCCGAATTATTTAAGCCTTTCATCATTCGTAAGATGTTAGAAAGAGGTATCGTAAAAACAGTTAAATCAGCAAAAAAGATTGTTGACAGAAAAGACCCTGTTGTTTGGGATATTTTGGAAAGTGTTTTGAAAGGACATCCCGTGATGCTGAACCGTGCTCCAACCTTACACCGCTTGGGGATACAAGCATTTCAACCCAAAATGATTGAAGGGAAAGCAATTCAGTTGCATCCTTTGGTTTGTACTGCTTTTAATGCCGACTTTGATGGTGACCAGATGGCTGTGCACGTGCCTTTAGGCAATGCGGCTGTGTTGGAAGCTCAAATTTTGATGTTGGCTTCTCATAATATTTTAAATCCTGCAAACGGTGCGCCCGTTGCAGTTCCTTCACAGGACATGGTTTTAGGTTTGTATTATACCACCAAAGGTAGAAGAAATATTCCAGAAAACCCTGTGAAAGGTGAAGGTTATACTTTTTATGGTCCAGAGGAAGTCATCATCGCTTACAACGAAAAGCAAGTGGATCTTCATGCTTATATTAAATGCAAGATTGATACGGTTGAGGATGGGAAGTATGTTAAAAAAATTATCGAAACCACTGTTGGACGCGTATTGTTCAATCAGGTAGTTCCGAAAGAATATGGCTATATTGATAAAGTTCTTACCAAAAAAGCTTTACGCGATATCATTGGTGATATTCTGAAAATCGTTGGCACGGCTCGCACGGCTAAGTTTTTGGACGACATCAAAGATTTAGGATTTACGATGGCTTTCAAAGGAGGCTTATCTTTTAATCTTGGCGATTTGGTGGTTCCGAAAGTGAAACCGGAATTGATTGGCAAAGCTGAAGCTGAAGTTCTTGAAATTAAGAACAATTATAATATGGGGTTCATCACCAACAATGAACGCTATAACCAAATTATTGACGTTTGGACACACACCAACTCTCGCTTGACATTGACACTTATGGACCAATTAGCTCAACACATGCAAGGATTTAATCCTGTATATATGATGCTTGATTCGGGTGCTCGTGGTTCTAAAGAACAGATACGTCAGTTGTGCGGCATGAGAGGTTTGATGGCGAAACCACAAAAATCAGGTGCTACGGGTGGAGAAATTATTGAAAATCCAATTTTATCGAACTTCCACGAAGGTCTTTCGGTTTTGGAATATTTTATTTCCACTCACGGTGCTCGTAAAGGTTTGGCTGATACAGCTCTTAAGACTGCCGATGCCGGTTATCTTACCCGTCGTTTGGTGGATGTTACTCAAGATGTGATTATTTCGGAACCTGATTGTGGAACGCTTAGAGGGTTGACCATAACAGCATTGAAAAAGAATGAAAATGTGGTGGAAAAACTGTACGACCGTGTTTTAGGTCGCGTGGCTTTACACGATATTTATCACCCACAAACTGGTGAATTGATTATTCCTGCCGGCGAAGAACTTGTGGAAGAAGTTTGCGAGATGATTGAAAATTCTCCTATAGAATCTGTTGAAATCCGTTCAGTGTTGACCTGCGAATCTCGTCATGGTGTTTGTGCAAAATGCTATGGACGTAACCTTTCCACGGGCATCATTGTTCAAAAAGGTGAAGCTGTCGGGGTTATTGCTGCTCAATCTATCGGTGAGCCTGGCACACAGTTAACATTGCGTACCTTCCATGAAGGGGGGGTTGCCGGTGTGAATATTGCTTCTTTATCAAAAATTGAATCCAAATATGAAGGTATCATCGAAATTGATGAGCTTCGTTCTGTGGAATATACAAATGAAGAAGGTTTGACGTATGATGTTGTTATCGGACGTTCTGCCGAAATGAAAATCGTTAATCCAAATACCAAAATCGTTCTTGCATCGAATAATATACCTTATAGTGCTAATCTTTATTTTAAAAATGGCGATTTGGTGAAGAAGGATTCGTTGATTTGTGATTGGGATCCTTATAATGCGTTGATTATTTCGGAAGTATCGGGTAAGATTGCGTTTGAAGACATTGTTGAAAACGTTACTTTCCGCGAAGAATCGGACGACCAAACGGGTTATCACGATAAAGTTATTATTGAAACCCGTCATAAAGCAAAAAATCCTTCGATAAAAGTTATGAACGAGAAAACTAAAGAGCTTATCAAGCAATATGATATGCCCGTTAGTGCGCATATAAAAGTTACGGAAGGAAGCAAAATAACAGCAGGAGAAGTTATATGTAAGATTCCACGGGCTGTGGGCAAAGCAGGCGATATCACAGGTGGTTTGCCGCGTGTTACCGAATTATTCGAGGCGCGTAATCCTTCCGAACCTGCAGTGGTCTCTGAAATTGACGGGGTGGTTTCTTTCGGTAAAAAACTGAAACGTGGTAATAAAGAAATTATCATCACTTCAAAAACCGGCGAAGAAAAACATTATCTGGTTCCAACAACGAAACAAATTTTAGCTCAGGAAAATGATTATGTGAAAGCTGGTACATCACTTTCTGACGGTGCTACAACTCCTGCCGATATATTGGCAATCAAAGGACCTACCAAGGTTCAGGAGTATATTGTGAACGAAATTCAAGAAGTATATCGTTTGCAAGGTGTGAAAATCAACGACAAACATTTTGAAGTTGTGGTTCGCCAGATGTTGCGCAAGGTGGAAGTGGAAGACCCGGGTGACACCCGTTTCTTAGAAGGCGAAATGGTGAACAAAATTGATTTCCAAGAAGAAAACGACTGGATTTAT
>CAIWVT010000219.1 GCA_903916135.1 uncultured bacterium | reverse complement strand
GACACTTGCTATTAAAGCTGTAGTTTCATACTCTTGATTTACATTACACTCCGCAATCGTGTTTTTAATTTTAAGAGCACTGATAAGATGTTTATCGCTGACAAGTTTTGTAAGTGTTTCATTATTTTCAGCATAGAATTTTGCTAGGTTTGCAGCACTGTCTCGAGTTTGTTTGATGGTATATTCATGAGATTTCATGTCAAGTGCATAATATGATGGTAATATCCCGATAAGAATAATCATAATAAGACCTATCCCTTTTTGTCCATCATTTGAACCATGGGCAAAACTGACACCCGCACCCGTTGCGATAATTCCAAGTCTCATCCAAAAGTTAGGACGTTTTCTCTTCACTTCAACATCCGGTGACTTGAAAAACTTTGGATTATGAACAACTTTTCGAATCGCTTTCATAAGAAAAAATGCAAATCCAAAGCCAATAATAGGAGAAAGAGCCAAGGCTGTTAATATGCCGTAAACAACTTTCCAATTCACACTCTGGGAAAGTTCAAAGCCGTGCATAACACCAAAAGTGGCACTTACTCCGATAATAGATCCTATCAATGAATGAGAACTAGAAACCGGCAAACCAAAAAACCATGTACCAAAGTTCCATATAACTGCAGAGATCAACAGTGAATAGATCATGACTAATGTTGCACCTTGATTTGTTGCAACGATAATATCAAGCGGCAATAGATGCACTATGACATAAGCAACACCGATACCACCTGCGATTACACCTAAGAAATTCATAATACCAGACATGATAACTGAGTATTTTGCTTCCATCGAGTTTGTATAAATAATCATAGCCACCGCATTTGCAGTGTCATGAAAGCCATTGATCATTTCATAAAAGAGAGCAAGTCCCAACGATAAAAGTAATAAACCAATTGTAATGTTGTTGATATTATTCAACGCTTCCCAAAGTACAGACACATATTGCTCCCCAGATGTTAAAGACTTAAAAAATTTGCCATCTAATGACAGATAATTTTTTTGATTTTTAACTCTATTATATAGTCTCATTATAGACAAAAACTATTGAATATTTTATGTAAATTGTACCATCCATCAACACAATTTACAAAATTCTTTTTCCTACTCTTTGGAATATAACCTGAAATTATTCTGCCACAAAAAAAGTAAAAAAGTTGATAATTCTTCTTTAACCAACTTACACATATAATTTCGACATTAACTTGAAGTCTGAATCTTTGAGAATACATAAAGGAAACAAAATATGAAATATATACTCCCACTTGTGATATCACTCTTCTTTACAGCGTGTAATGACTCAAATCAAAAAGCAGAAGCATCCGCAGACACAAATATAACATCTCAAGCACAAACAGTTGCACCTATCCAAGAAGAAAAAGTACCAGCACAAGCAGAAAAAATGCCTGTTCAAGAAGAAAAAGCACCGGTTTCAGTAGAGAAAGTGCCAACAAAAGCAGAACAAGCACCTGTTCAAACACAAAAAGTGCCAACACAGCCTATCGCTGTAACCAATACTACAGAAGTCAGCGG
>CAIWVT010000218.1 GCA_903916135.1 uncultured bacterium | reverse complement strand
CGATCTAAAATAAAAATAATATTCTTATGGATGAATCTACCTCTCGCGAAAAAGTTTTGAAAAACGTCCGCAATGCGGGTATCTTTCAAGCCGACTGCCCTTACACCGACATTGATTTTTCATCAAATGTCTTTGTGATGTCCGAAGAACCTATTGATATTGCTTTTGCAGAAGCTTTCACCAAAATTGCAGGAAAATTTGTGTATTGTGAGGATGAAAACGAATTTCTACAAAACTTTAAATTCCTTGCTATTGAGCAAAAATGGAATCAGTTATTTTGTTATGAAGATAAAATTAAAGATTGGTTTACTGCTGCGCGCATACGTTTTTCTGATAATAAAGATAATATCACTCAAGCGCAACAAGGTGTTACATTTTGTGAATTTTTGATTTCCCGATTGGGAAGCATTATGGTTTCCTCAGCACAAGTATCAGGCAGACGTTTAATCGTGTATCCTGATGTGCATATTGTGGTGGCTTACACCTCGCAACTTGTTCCTGATTTGCCCGATGCTTTGGCTGCCATCAGTGAAAAATATGGAAAACGTTTGCCTTCGCTTGTTTCGGTAATTTCAGGTCCAAGCCGAACGGCAGATATTGAAAAAACTTTGGTGATGGGTGCTCACGGACCGCGCGAGGTCTATGTTTTTTTAATCGAAAATTCAGTAGCGCAATAAATGGCAGATCAGGATTGGGTAAAAATCTACGGAACGAGCAAAGAATACGAAATAGAAATGCTGAGAGGGATGTTGCTCGAATACGAAATAGAATCGGTGGTGATGAACAAAAAAGATTCCGCCTATCTTTTTGGCGATTTTGAGCTGTATGTTACCCGTGAAAATATTATGAAAGCAAAAACATTAATCGAGGGGGTTGACTTGTGAAAAATATCGTTACTCGCACACTCACCGGATCCGTTTTTATCATCATTATCATAGGTTCAATACTGTTGAGCGTTTATACTTTTGCAGCAATATTTTTATTAATCACCATATTAGGTTTGCTCGAATTCTATAAGCTTTCTTCCTCCGACACCATAAAACCACAGCGAATAACAGGTGTGCTGTTTGGTGCATTTATGTTTCTGAGCATTGCTTCTTATGCTCATAGTCTATTGCCATTTGGAATAGTATTGATAAACATCCCTTTACTGATGTCGCTTTTTATCTTCGAAATGTATCGAAAGAAAGAGCTTCCATTCAACAATGTAGCTATCACGATTCTTGGTATTTTATATATCGCATTGCCTTTAGCATTGTTGAATTTTCTATTTAGTCCTTTTCAATTGAAAGGGGAATTCAATACACATATAT
The DNA here is from genome assembly GCA_903916135.1 of uncultured bacterium. GTDB lineage: Bacteria > Bacteroidota > Bacteroidia > Bacteroidales > CAIWKO01 > CAIWKO01. The sequence continues at coordinate 1,312 of CAIWVT010000218.1, read as the reverse complement.
TGATTGCTTTTTTTGCCATGACATGGATGGTTGATACTGCCGCCTATTTAGTGGGTATGGCAATCGGTAAACATCGCCTGTTTGAGCGTATCTCTCCTAAAAAGAGTTGGGAAGGAGCCATTGGAGGTTTAATTTTCGGCATTATTGCTGCCTATATAATTAGTTTGTTCTATCGTGATTTGCTTTTTTATCAATGGGCTATCATTTCAGTTATAATTACTATTGCCGGAGGTTACGGCGATTTGGTGGAGTCTATGTTCAAGCGCAGCATCCATATTAAAGATTCCGGCTCCATATTGCCCGGGCATGGCGGCATACTTGATAGGTTTGATTGCGTATTTTTTTCAGCACCTTTTGTTTTTATTTATATTTACTTTTTTATCAGTCATTCATTATGAAAATTCACAGAGAAGGTAATGGTACCATATTAATTAGTTTCTTAATCGTATTGCTAATCAATATCCCACTTTTTGTTCGCACACCGTTTTTACTATGGGTAGAAATGATTATTTTAGTTGCAACTTTGGTTTGTTTTATTATTGTGCTGCGCTTCTTTCGCTTCCCAAGTCGGGTGCATACTTTTGATGATAATGCCATTGTGAGCGGTGCCGATGGGGTAGTGGTGGCAATTGAAGAAGTGGATGAAGACCGTTTTTTATTTGAAAAAAGAATACAGATTTCTGTTTTTATGTCTTTGCATAATGTACACATCAATTGGTTTCCTGTTAGTGGAAAAGTTATCAAGGATGACTATTATTCCGGGCGATATTTATTGGCGCGTAATCCTAAATCATCTTTTTTAAATGAACATACCACTGTGATTATTCAGCCGGAAGGTCGCGAACCTATTTTGGTCAGACAAATTGCAGGCTTCGTGGCTCGTCGCATTGTGTGCTATGCCACCGAAGGTCTGGATGCAAAACAATCCACCCAATTGGGCTTCATCAAATTTGGTTCTCGTGTGGATATTTTACTTCCTATGAACACAGAAATTCTTGTAAAAATCAACGATAAAGTACGCGGCGGCATCACCCGCATCGCTAAGTTTAAAGACTAGCTTTTAGTCCGCTCCAAGAAGTCCTTATGTAAACACTCAGACACAAAGACACAAAGGCTCTAAGAATCTCAGAAATACGAAATTTTTATTCATTGTTGTCCGGTCAAATAATTCCATTACATACTATATTATAGTCCAAAATCAATCTGGTATAAAATATCATCCCTATGGGACTTAAAAAATCGCGAATTAAAAATTTCTATAAATATCAAATCCCTACGGGATAGGGGATTTCAGCTTACAAGCGAGTCCCGT
>CAIWVT010000217.1 GCA_903916135.1 uncultured bacterium | reverse complement strand
ATTTGAAGTAATAAAAATAGAAAACGATAATGTATTTTTAAAATTATTGTCTATTGAAGATATTTAAAATAATCAGAGGTGCGAAGTTTTTGAACTTCGCTCAACGTTTTTTGACACGTACAAATAATAAAAAAAAACAAATATGGAGTCCAGATACCATATTAAAAAACGGGGCGGTACTGAAAAGCCGCACGAGTAAGACTAAAAATTAGTATTATGAAAAAAACATTTTTTACTTTATTAATCATTGCATCATGTTCAATCTCCAGTAGCTATGCACAATTTAAGACATATTGCGAAGCAGAAGAATGGTCGAAAAAGACCGGAACTTTAATTGAAACAAAAATCATAACAATTGGAAAATTTACTGACGAATTAGAAACCGAGTTTGATATTTGGGTTACAAAATGCAAGGACATAATTTCAGATTCTGTAAAAAGTTATTTGACAGTCAGGAGAACATTATATAATGAGAATAAAACCCGAGCAAAAACAGATCAAAATTCTATTGATGCTGATGAAACTGATAGATTAATAGAATCCATAAAATATTTACAAACAAAAGTTTTTCAGACATCACCAGAAACTGATAATATAAAATATACATTTACAAGCAGGACTGGTATTCGATTAAGTTGTAGTTGGAATAAAAATAACAAAAGTTGGGAACTTACTTTTTTTATACCATTTGAGACAAAAGATAAGACATCAAAACTTTTACAATTTGATATGTGGCTTGAGAAGAATTTAACTGACTTCCAAAAACTGATTGAACAAGCCAAAGAAAAAATGTAAATCATAAAAAAACAATTATTTGCATACTATGTATTGCAACCTATTGCGCAAAGTCGAAATCTTTGTGGCGAAGTTTGAAACTTCGCGCTTAATAAAAGGTAGTTTGTAAAAACAGTAAAATAAAAAACGAATTTTGTGTTGTCATGTAGTAGTTGCAAACTACAAATTACACAATGCGAAGTTGCAAACTTCGCATAACAGATTCATTCAATTAAGTTTGATATTTCGCCCCTAAAGGGGCTTTGGAGAGGGGGGTGTGTTTTTTCACGACTTTCAAGTCGTGGTTACAAAACTTAAACCCCATACGGGGTTTAGAGGAAATGAAAAAGAGCAGGTAAGGGGTGTTGGTTGTTTGCAATTCTACTAAGGTTGAGGAGGAAGAGAAGAAGGTTTTTTTATCATTTTAAATATTTGGGTTTCGGGTTGGGTAGTCATCTGATGACTTGGAGTCATCGGATGACTGTGGCAATATATTTCGCCCCTTAAGGGGCTTATGTGTGTGTGGGTTTCATGTACCCCGACATGAATGTCGGGGCTATAAACATTTCACCCCTAACGAGGTTTTAGGAAATGAAGAGAGAAGGTTTAGAAGGTTGGGTGGCGTTGGTTGTTGGGTGTTCTATTAAGGTGGGGGAAGATGGGAGAAGGTTTTTTTATCGTTTTGAGTATTCAGGTTTTGGGTGCGAAGTTGCAAACTTCGCACAACAGAGAAGGTATAGAAGGTTGAGAGTGTTGGGTTTTGGCTGTTCTATTAAGGTTTGAGAAGAAAGGAAGAAGGTTTTTTTGAATAGAAATGCAAAATTGTATAATGGTAGGAGACGCAAAATAGGGTTGCGTAGTAGAGACGCAAAATTTTGCGTCTCTACATGTGGCGAATTATTGTAGAGACGCAGCGCGCTACGTCTGTACAGGTAGCGGAATACGGAAAATATGGGGAGGATACATGGAAATGATGATTAAAAGTCCAGAAGATAGATAGATGGCACGCGCGCCAAGGATGGAAGCGACTATCCCACAGCGGGGTTTGAGAAAATGAAAAAGAGAAGGTTTAGAAGGTTGTGGGGTGTTGGTTGGTTGGCTGTTCTATTAAGGTTGAGGAAAGGAAGAAGGTTTTTATACCTCAAAAGAAATAACAATTTGACAATAAAACAATAAAGCAATTCAACCATTAAACAAAATCCATTCAATACCCTTTCGCTTTCAACACCCGTTTCGCTTCATCATACCCTATTTTCATCATCTCCGCTGCCTTCGACATGTCGAACAATGAGTATTTATGCAGAGCTTGTGGCACAATATAGATATCGAACTGAGGAATTTTATGTTTGTTTAGCTCATGAAGCATCATGTGTATCGTTCTATCGGCAACGCTCATCATCCCATCGAAGGTATCCAACGGAACAATGGGGTTGATGTTCACTCCAATGAGCAATTCGCAATCATTTTCGATAGGTTCCAGTGGTAAATTGTTCAAGATGCCGCCATCCACATAAGTGATGCCTTCGATAGTCATCGGTTGGAACATAATAGGGATGGTAGATGACGCAATAATGTAGGGCGCGAGTTCACCATCGCTCACGAAGATGGTTTTGGCTTCGTTCAAGTTGGTAACAGCGACGTACAATGGCAGTTTCAACTCGTGGAAGTGCTTAGCATGAAGCTTTTCGAGCAAGGTTTTGTACAAACCCGTCATGCGAACGAATCCCCGCTTGGGAACAATGAACTCGAGATACTTATACATGCTTTTGTGGATGAAAATATCGTAGATTTCCTGCGGAGAATAGCCATCGGCATACAAAACTCCGACGATAGACCCCACGCTTGCCCCCACGATAACGTCAGGATAGATGCCTGCCTCGTTCAAAGCTTTGATGACGCCCAAATGAGCGAATCCGCGGACCGCACCGCCACTAAGGACTAAGCCTGTTTTGTATTTTTTAGTTGATGTTGTCATGTTGTGTGATGTTTATAGGGTACAAAGATGATAAAATAGAGCGCGACTATGGCAACGGCGACTGCGGACAGGCACATCGTGGCAGCGGAGCCCCACAGAAACCATATCACGCCTGCTGCTGAGCTTGCTAACATGGTGGCAAGGCTGTTGAATGCCGTAAAAGCACCGATAGCGGTAGCGGTTTGGTGTTGTGGGATGATGTTAGTGATCCATGCTTTGCCAATACTTTCGGAGCAGGCGGCATAAATGCCATAGATGAACAGCAAAGCGAAAAAGATGATGGCGTTGGTGTTGAAAGCGAAGCCTGCATACACCACCGCGAAGAGAAAAAAGCCCACAACGAGCAGGGTTTTGAGTCCGATTCTGTCGGCAAGCGCTCCGATGGGGTAAGCGAAGATGGCGTAGATGAGATTATAGAAGATGTAGGCAAGGATAAGGTTGACATCGCTGAAGCCGGCTTGTTTCATCACCAACAGCAGAAAGACGTCGGAGCTATTGAAGAGGGTGAAGAGCAACAAACCGATGACCAAGCGCTTGTAATGGACAGGCGATAGGCGCACAAAGGCGATGAAGGAGAAGAAAGTGGGTTTGGTTTTGGGAACGGAGATGGTGGGCGTGTGTTCTTTCAACAAAAAGGTGAGCAGTATGCTGACTATGCCCGGAAAGATAGCCAACATGAAGAGCAATTTGTATTGTTCGGGATAGAAATGCAACAAGATGAGCGCAACAATGGGACCCATGAAGGCACCGATGGTGTCGAAGGCGCGATGGAATCCGAACACTTTGCCTTTGTGTTCTTTGGTGGTTTGGTCGGAGAGATAGGCGTCGCGTGCGCTTGTGCGGATACCTTTTCCAAGGCGGTCGGAGGTGCGAGCGAAGAATATCCATAGGGGATAGGCGAACAAAGCCATCATGGGTTTGGATAGCGCGCTGAGCAGATAGCCAAATCGGATGAAGGGAACGCGTTTGCCTTTGGCGTCGGAGAGTTGTCCGAAGTAGCCTTTGCTGAGTCCTGCTGTGGCTTCGGCAAGCCCTTCGAGGATGCCGATGAGCAGGATGGAAAAGCCGATGCTTTTGAGGAAGAGCGGCATGACGGGGTATAGCATTTCGCTCGACACATCGGTGAATAGGCTTACCAATGATAGTATCCAAATGGGTCGGGTGATGATCTTCTTCTTCATGGGTGCAAAAATACGTTTTTATTGCGTGTTTGGATGATAAATGAAAAATATTTTTTTCAGAAAGGTTAGCGGACGTTGTTAATTTAATTAATTTCGCAGCCTTATTAATTAAGGTTCATTAAAAACATATATAACATGAAAAAGGTATTGATATTAGGCGCCGGCATGGTTGCCAATCCGATTATTAAACATCTGCTTGAGAAGCAATATGGCGTTACAGTAGCGGCATTGAATTATGATGAAGCGAAACGTATGGTGGGCGAAGCACCCAACGGCAAAGCACTGCATTGGACTACGGATGATGAAACGATGTTGAACACTTTAGTTGCGGAGCATGATGTGGTGGTGAGTTTGTTGCCCTATGCGTTTCATGTGATGGTGGCGAAATGCTGCGTGAAACATAAGAGAAGCATGGTTACGACCTCATACGTGAAACCTGAGATGCGCGAGTTGGATGGTCCTGCCAAGGAAGCAGGAGTGATTATCTTGAATGAGATTGGTTTGGACCCCGGAATAGATCACATGTCAGCGATGCGTATCATTGATAAGGTGCATGCAAAGGGCGGCACGGTGGATGAGTTTTATTCGCTGTGTGGTGCGTTGCCTGCTCCCGAATCGTGCGACAATCCGTTCAACTATAAGTTTTCGTGGAGCCCGAAGGGGGTTGTGTTAGCGGGGAATAATGATGCGATGTTCTTGAAAGATGGACAAACGGTAGAGTTGCCTACTAAGGATTTGTTTAAAAAGCCGATGAAGCTTGATTTTCCTGATGTTGGCAGCTTGGATATTTATCCCAATAGAGATTCGTTGTCCTATATTGAGATTTACGGCATTCCTGAGACCAAAACTATGTATCGTGGCACGTTCAGATTCACGGGTTGGTGTGAGACTTTGGATGTGTTGAAAGCATTGAAATGTACCTTGCCTGATACTTTTGATTTTACGGGGAAAAGCTTTGCGGAAGCTGTTGCGATGGTGAATGGTTTGGATGCTTCGGGCGATGTTAGGAAGCAAGTGGCTGCACTGTTGCATATCCCTGAAGATGCGTATGCGCTGAAAGCGATTGCATGGTTGGGATTGTTTAGCACGGAGGCGATGCTTCGTACACAAGATTCCATGTATGAGATTACGTCGGATTTGATGATAGAGAAGATGATGATAACGGAAGCTGACCGCGATATGGTGGCGATGATGCATATCTTTAAAGTGTCGTATCCCGACGGGACTTCGGAAGTGATCAAGTCGCGAATGTTGGATTTTGGTTCGTTGAAAACAGATACGGCTATTGCTCGCACGGTTGCCTTGCCTGCTGCCATCGCAGTGGAGATGATTTTACATGGAGAGATTAAAGTGAAAGGGGTGCATATCCCTGTGATTGCTGATATTTATAATCCTGTGTTGGATAATTTGGAGAAACTAAATATAAAGATGATAGAGGAATATGGTTTGCCTTTGTCGGAGAGACTATAATACAACAATAAAGCGTTAGAGATGAAATTTGGAAAATGGATAGGCGGCGGGCTTGGGTGGGCTTTCTTTGGACCCATCGGTGCTTTGCTTGGGTTTGCTGTTGGCTCGGTGTTGGATTCGATTACTGTGACATCCTTACAAGCGCAATCGCCCACGATGCAGGGCGATTTTATAGCGAGTTTGTTGGTGCTCACAGCCGCCGTGATGAAAGCCGACGGGAAGGTGTTGAAATCGGAGTTGGAGTATGTGAGAAGGACTTTTCAGAGTCAGTTTTCGCCCGAAATCACGCAACAGAATATGCTGATGCTACGCGATATTTTGAAGCAAGAGATTCCTGTGAAAGATGTTTGCAATCAGATAGCCGAATATATGGACTATTCATCGCGTTTGCAGTTGCTGCATTATCTGTTTGGTATCTCGTCTGCGGACAATGAGGTGCATCCGAGCGAAGTGAGATTGATTGAGGAAATTGCTTCTTCTATTGGCATAGCCGAAGCGGATTATCGCTCAATAAGAGCCATGTTTGTGGCGGATACCGATAGTGCTTATAAGATACTCGAAATAGAACCTACTGCGACAGATGCTGAACTGAAATCAGCGTATAGAAGTATGGCTGTGAAGTATCATCCCGATAAGGTAAGCCATTTGGGAGTTGAAATGCAGAAGGCGGCTAATGAGAAGTTTCAGAGCGTGAATGCGGCGTATGAAAGGATAAAGAAACAAAGAAATATTAGTTAAGGCGAGTTATTTTTGCACCTCTTTATGACGTGGGCAGGTAACGAGATGATCGTTTATCATGCCTGCGGCTTGCATGAAGGCATAACAGATGGTGGTGCCAACAAAGCAAAAGCCTCTTTTGCGGAGGTCGGCACTCATTTTATCAGATTCGGGAGTGCTTGCAGGCATTTGTTTTAGCTCAGTCCATGTGTTGACAATGGGTTGGTGATTCACGAAACTCCAAATGTATGTATCAAATGTACCAAACTCTTTTTGCACAGCAAGAAAGCACTTTGCGTTTTTAACTGTAGCGAGTATCTTCTGTCTGTTGCGAATGATGGCTGTGTCTTGCATCAGAGATTCTATCCTATTGTCATCAAATTGAACTATCTTATTTGCATCAAAGTTATCAAATGCACGACGAAAGGCTTCCCTTTTGTGCAAGACTATCTTCCAATTCAATCCTGCCTGAAAGGCATCCAAGACCATAAACTCAAACAACTTCTGATCATCATGCAGCGGAACGCCCCATTCCGTATCATGATAGGCAATCATACTTTCATCTTTTGAGGGCCAAGGACAGCGGTTTTCCATTTAGTCTGCAATGTTGAGGGTGTGTCCCAATCTGTCTTGTTTGGTTTTTAGATAGGTAATATTGTGTTTGTTGGGTTCAATTACGATGGGAATATTGCCCACTATTTCGATACCGTAGCCCGTCAATCCACTTAGTTTTTTAGGATTGTTGGTCATTAAGTTTATTTTGCCTGCACCTAAATCACGAAGAATCTGAGCTCCGATACCATAATCGCGTTCGTCGGCTTTGAAACCAAGTTTCTCATTGGCTTCGATGGTGTCGTAGCCTTGTTCTTGGAGATGATAGGTCTTTAATTTGTTTTCGAGCCCTATGCCTCTTCCTTCTTGGTTCATATAAATCACAATACCTTTGCCTGCTTTTTCGATAGCTTGCATGGCTTGATGAAGTTGTTTGCCACAATCGCAACGACATGAACCAAAGATATCGCCTGTGGCACATGACGAATGAACTCTAACTAAAATGGGTTCATCATGCTCCCACGTTCCTTTAGTCAATGCAAGATGGATTTGTTCTGTGTTGTTTTCACGATATAAGGTAAGTTTGAAATGACCCCATTCGGTGGGCAAATCTACGCTTTCTTCTTTACTGATAAGGCTTTCGTTTTTGATACGATAGGCAATGAGGTCTTTGATAGAGATAATCTTCAAATCAAATTTTTCGGCTATCTTATATAAATCCATCAGGCGCGCCATCGTTCCATCTTCGTTCATGATTTCGACCAAAGCACCTATAGGACGCAAACCTGCTAAACGCGCTAAGTCAACAGTAGCTTCGGTGTGACCTGCTCTGCGCAACACGCCGCCATCTTTAGCACGGAGTGGAAATATATGGCCCGGACGACCCAACTCACTTGGCTTGGTGTTAGGATTCGACATGGCTTTGATGGTTTTCGAACGGTCGGAAGCTGAAATGCCTGTGGTGCATCCATCGCCTAATAAATCAACAGAAACGGTAAATTGGGTTTCGTGTGAAGAGGTGTTTTTAGCCACCATCATATCGAGTTCAAGGTTTTGACATATCTCGGCAGAGGTGGGAGCGCAGATGAGTCCGCGTCCGTGCTTTGCCATAAAATTTATTTTCTCAGGCGTCATTGTTTCGCCTGCAGTGATAAAGTCGCCTTCGTTTTCGCGGTCTTCATCATCCACTACGATGATGATTTTTCCCTGACGGAAATCTTCAATGGCTTCGGCGGTAGTATTTAGTTTGTAATCCATGGTTTTTTATTTTCGGCTGCAAAGGTAATTATAATCGCTAAAAGGAGCGCATATTAATTGATTATTTAATGAAAGATATATCCTTTTTGCCATAAAGCAGACAAATCCATGGAGAGTGCCACAGTGTAATGTATCATCACACCCATCCATATCGTGCGACTTTTCAGGCTTAAGGTGCCCAACACTATGCCTGCAATGATGGCTGCAATGGTTTCGGGGAAAGGCTTTCCGAAATGTATCATGCAATAGGGGATGGTCATGATGAAGACGCTGTAGTAACCAAATTGGCGTTTCAGTCCGTGAACCAAAAATCCTCGAAAGAAAAATTCGACAGCAATGAATTGGAAGAAATAGAGCACTTGCCATATCCAAAAGTTGGGATAAAGCGGTTCGCCGTTATACATTCTATAGAAAGGATAACGATTTTGAAAGCTTTGGGTGGTGGAGAAAAACAGGATGATGGGTATCATGATACAAAAAAACAGGATGTATATCTTGTAATCTTTAAAGAGGTTGCCAATGGTGAAGCCATATTCAGCGATTTTTTCTTTGAATACTATTTTTATCAGCAATATCGGCATCAATATATAAAAAAACAAAATCACCGCCACCCAATAGCCCAAAGAGAACAATTGGTGGTTGATTTGATGTTCTATATAAAAGCGAGCTTTGTCGGCAAAGGCAGCGAAGCCGTGATTTTTTAAGAATTGGATGAGGAGATAATAGCCGTCGTCTTTGCCTATATATTCGATGCAGCTCAAGGAGATACAGGCGATGACCGCAATGAGGAGTATTTTGTAATTAAATTTTTGAAGACCGGAGTTTCGGATGAATGCTTCGTGCTCGAGTTGTATGTTGCGGAAGGTATCGGAAAAGATTTTTCGGAAGAGATAGTTCATTGATAGAATAAAAAAAAATCCTCCCGCAGAGAGGAGGATTTTTATGTAACGAAAACGAGAATATTTATTTTGGAACGTAGGTATATTCCATCACTGTGGTATATTTTATGAAGTTGATAGTTTCGGTTTGGTTCACCTTTAAAACAACTTTATTGTTTTTCAAGGCATAGATTTCATAAACATCTAAGGTTTGTTCGCCTTGATGTATAGTGGTGTAGGAGTATCCAATGTTTGGATTATAAACATAGTTGGTTACTTGCATCGCCAAGAGTTCTTTGTCTTTGAATTCATTTTGCTGGTTGCCGCCCATGAAATACCACAAACCGGTGATTTCCTTAGTTTCGATTATTCCTGAATAATTATCAGTAAACGATTCTCTGTAGTTGTAGGTGCCCTTGTTGGTGATTTCGTTGGTGATTTCGCCCGTATAGTTCGCTTCGGTGCTGTAGGTTACCACAGAATCGTGCGGAGTGGGATTGGGAAAATTGATGGTGGTGTCGAGCACCGAATTGACTACTTTTTTGGCAGAGCCATCAAAAGTGATCTCAATTTTTTTGTTGGTGTAGCTGTACGTAGAGGTGAAATTTGAGACTTTCCAGTTGTTCGACAAGCGTGCTTTGCGCGAATATATGGAGAAAAATGGGTCACCATCGCCTTTTTTACACGAGCTGACAATCAAACCGATTACTACACACAGGAGTACTGCGGACGAAATTCTTATATGTTTTTTCATGGTCAATGAATTTTAATTTAGTGCAAATATAGAAAAAAAATTAATAGCAAATAAAAAAAAGATTTTTTTAGTGGTTTATTTATTAAACAAGGGTGCGATTTTTTTGACATTCAAAATAGTTTCAAAGTCTATAATCTTCTGTTATGGGCTGAATTTAGTGAGATATTTTTACTTAAAAATAGATAGATTTTGTTGTACTTACTGAACCAATTCAAAATCTTTGAACGAGGAAAATGTGGGTTGAATAATCCAATTGCCTTCCATATCAATTGCTCCCCATTTGTCATCTTTTTTTACTGCTGCATAACCATTTTTAAATTCACGAACAGCATCAAACTGAGGTTGGATAATCCATTGTCCTTTATTATTGAAAAATCCGATTTTTTTATTTTTTTTGCCATCTGCCAGCCCGTTTGAAAAATTCCCCCAATCTTCCGTGTCATTTACATAGAGAATTTCTCCAGTTTTATTAACGTACGCAAATTTGTCGCCAATTTTTATGCGAGCTAAACCACTTTGAGCATCAAAGTTTTTTCCAAAAGTAAATTGCGGTTTAATTATCCATTCTCCTTTTGGATTGATATAACCTAGAATGCCATCTTTTGTTTTCGCCCAAGCAAGCCCATCTGAAAAATATCCTACACTTTCAAATTGTGCTTGAATAGCGATTTTACCATCTTTTCCAATAAATCCAAATAGATTGTTTGTTGATTTATAAGGTGCTAATTCTTCTGTGAAATGTTTTACGTCAGCAACATCCTTTTCGTCAATTGCAAATTCTTCTCCCTTTGTATTCAGTACAAAATTCTTTTTTTCGATTGTAGCTACAGAATAACCATCAATAAATTCAGTTACATCATCATATTTTATAGGTATGGCGAGTTTTCCTTCTGTATTTAAAAAGCCCCATTTTTTGCCTTGTCTTACGGCAACTAAGCCACAGTTATAGCCTTTTACATCGAAACCCAATATGTTTTGTAATTCAAATTCAGTAATTTCAGTTGCTAATTTTTCTCCCTTTAGATTTATAAAATAATATTGTTTGGTTTTTGTATTTAGAACAGGTGCAAGTCCATCGCTCGAAAATTCAAAACATTTTTCGAACTGTGGTTTAATAATAAATTCGCCTTTTTGATTGACGTATCCCCATAAATCGCTATCTAATGATTTTACTTGGCACACAAATATCTTTTGAGCTTGTGCATTGATGCCGAAACCAAGTAATGCAACTAAAATGGTTGTGATGAATTTTGTTTTCATTTTTCTTATTAGTTATATGATTATTATTCTATTAGCACTGATTCGTTGTAATAAGTAATGGAAATCAATAAAAGGGTTTTTTTATTGGTTTTATACGTACAAAACAGAGGTAAAGGTTTCAGTTTGGAGGAAACTTTTGTGAGGAATCAATATTTAAAAAACCACGGAGACTTCTGACCTCCCGACCTACGGTACAGATCAGGACTAAGAAACAGAGGAAAACTATAAAAATCTTGACAAAAAAAAAGTCCCGTATTGCTACGAGACTTTTATGTAAATATCAAAAATTATTTTGTGTTTTCAAAGGTATAGGTGATATCCCAAGTCTCCAAATCGCCATTATCATTTGAATTACCTTCATCACGAATCACTAATTCTTTTGTTGCCAGTCTATCAATTACACAAATTCCGCCTTCGAAGATATTGTATCCACCATCCAAAAGAACAACAGTTTTATTTTTGTCGGTATTTAGCCATTCCCACCGTCCTGTACTTGTTTGAACATCAACAGAACCTCCGGATGATGCGTAGGTTTCTTGCCATGACATTACTCCGTTTTTTTCAATAGTCATTTCGTAGGTTCCGCTTGCTGTGGTGGTTGGATAACCCGTTACTGTTTCAGTTATGGTTGTACCATCATAAGCAAGGGTCCTAATGATTTGATTTGAACCGGAATAATACGTAGAAGTTGATGCAATTTTTGTCAATTTCCAGGTTGCAGTAAGTCGAGCATCTCTTGATTTGAAAGAAATGGCAGGGTCATTCGCTCCTTTTTTGCACGATTGAAATGTTGGAATTGAAAAGGCAGCAACCAACAGAATTAATAATAATCTTTTCATAATTGCTTTGTTTTTGGTTAATAATTGATAATTGAAATTCTATGTATAAACAAAAAAAGATTACCTAAATTTCTCAGATAATCCTTTTATGTTTCACTGAAATAGAAGATTCTTATTTGCTTTTAAATTTGGTTGCAGCAGTGTATGACCATACACTTGATGTAGTGCCGGGCCATGAAAAGCCGGTTGGTAAAGTTTGAGTTACACTACCTTCCCACCACATTTCTTTTTCGAAAAGTTTCGTGATTTTCATAGTTTCAACCACTGTAACAGTAATAGTGGTTCCTCCACCATTATTTCTTGGATATGTAGAAGTAAAAGTGATATTCTCTTTTTTAGTGTCAAATACCCAATTGCCTGTCATAGTTATGGTGGCTCCATTGTCAGTAAACTTATAGGTAGCTCCACCGTCTTTGGTCAGTGTCATAACATCACTTACATGAATGTTAGTTTTATCAACACCGTCTTCCATGTACGAACTTATAGCCCAATCATTGGCTACTCTTGAAGCTTTACTTCTAAAACTTATGGAGGGTCCGTTTTCATACTTTTTACACGATTGAAAAGTTGGTATTGCAAAGGCAGCAACCAACAATAACGCTAATATTTTTTTCATAATTTGTTTGATTTTTGGTTAATGATTTATTTTTACTTGATATTTGATTGCAAAGATAACGATATTAAATTCATCATTACTAACTTTTATTTAAAAAAAAAGTCCCGCAACATTACGGGACTTTTCTAAAAATGCTTTTTTTAATTATTTGGCAGTATAAGTCATAGTGCCTTTTGTGGAAGAAGCAGTGCCGGAATTAGAAGTTTCGTCAATTAAAACAATAATTTCTTT
>CAIWVT010000216.1 GCA_903916135.1 uncultured bacterium | reverse complement strand
TCGGTGTTCACCCCTTATTTCGTTTTGCCCAAGCAAGAAGGTTTGATAGATTTCTATACGAAATTAGCCGATTTCTCGCCTGTGCCTATCATTTTGCACAACGCTCCTGAGCGTACCGGCGTGGATTTGTTGCCCGAAACCACCGGATTTCTTGCCAAGCATCCCAACATCATCGGCATCAAAGATGGCAACAAAAAACTCGACCATCTCGCCAAGATACTCCAATTGACACGCGGCGACGACTTCTGTGTGTTCACCGGAAAAGACACCACAGCCTATCCTCTGATTTCGTTTGGTGGCGCAGGAACTTTCACTGTTGCAGGCAACATCATCCCCGAAATTATGCGCGACATGACTGCATTGGCGCTGGACGGAAAGATGACCGAAGCAGCAGAAATTCATTATGGTTATTACGATTTGTTCGAAGCATTGCGCTACGAATCGAATCCGATGGCAGCCAAAATGGCGCTCAACCTGATGGGCTTACCTGCCGGTGGACATCGTTCGCCTTTGACACCTTTGAGCGAAGAAAAAACCAAGAAGCTAAAAGGCTTCATGCAACAAAAAGGTTTGGTATGAACACTATCCGTCTGAGAGGACCTGCCACAAGCGCTAATGTGGGTCCGGGTTACGACATATTTGCCATGGCGCTCAAAGAACCTTTTGATGAAATGCTGTTGGAACTCACCAACGACCAAAGAATCACTATCGGTTTCGACGGAGATGATCAAAACATTCCGCTTAACGTGGAAGACAACACGGCAGGTTTGGCAATTTTGGAATTAAAGAAACGCTACAAACCCGATTTGGGCGTGAAAGTAACCATCACCAAACACATGACCTCGGGTTGTGGTTTGGGCACCACGGGAGCATCAGCTTCTTCAGCCATTTATGGTCTGAATAAATTGCTGAATTTAAACCTGACGGATAATGAATTGGTGGATTTGGCTCGCATGGGCGAAATTGCTTCTGGCGGGTCGCCCCACGCCGACAATGTGGCTGCTGCCATGTTGGGTGGATTTATTCTGATAAAAGATTATCATCCGATAGATGTGTTGAAACTGCGGATGCCCGAATTTCCGGTGGTTTTGGCTGTCATTAAGAAAAGTCAACGTACCACTCGCGGTTTTATCACTTACGAAATCGGTCAAGAAAAGCTGAAAGAGCAGATGGCGCATTGTTCGCGGGTGATTCATGCCATACATACCCAAGATGTGGAAGAATTTGGCAGAGCCATCAGCGTTGACCACATCGCGGAGCCTGTACGTTCGGCGGTGATCGAAAATTATAAGGAAACAAAAGCTAAGGTGATAGCGGCAGGAGCTTATGGCAGCACCGTAAGCGGTGGAGGCTCTTCGGTGATAACGATATGTTCGGCTAATATGCAAGATGAAATTGCCGATATTATGGAACATGGTTTGAAAGCGAATGCCAATTTCGTAAAAATCATCAAAACCACCACAAGCAATCAGGGCGTTTGCGAAATGCTGTAACCTCCACAAGCCATGAATATAGATTTTTCAGGTAAATATGTTTTGATAACAGGGGCATCGCGAGGCATTGGCAGGGCTACTGCCATTGAATTTGCCGAATGTGGCGCTCATGTGATTGTTCATTATAAAGAAAACGATGCGGCAGCCATGAAAACTTTAGCCATGCTGAAGGGCGACAAACATTTCTTGCTGAAAGCCAACTTAGACGATCCGTTTTTGGTGGAACGCGCGGTGTTTAAAGCCTTGAAAAAAGCAGGACGCATAGAATTTTTGGTGAACAATGCCGGTGTGTATAAAGAATGTGATTTATTGTCGTCCACCTACGAAGAATGGCAGATGCACGTGAACGATACATTCAAAACGAATTTTATTGGCTTAAGCAATCTTACTTATTTTTTGGCGAAACACATGGCAGCGAATGGCGGAGGCAAGATTATCAATGTGTCGTCGCGGGGTGCGTTTCGTGGCGAGCCTACTGCGCCGGCTTATGGTGCAAGCAAGGCAGCTTTGAATCAATTTAGCCAATCTTTGGCGAAGTTGTTGGCGCCGAAACAGGTGTTTGTGTATGTGGTTGCCCCGGGCTTTGTCGAAACGGAGATGTCAACATCGGCATTGAAAGGACACAAGGGTACTGAAATCAAAAATCAAAGTCCTTTGAATCGCGTTGCCAAACCCGAGGAAGTTGCTCATGCTATCGTCTTGTTGGCATCGGAACATACAGAGTTTATGACAGGCTGCATTTTGGATATTAATGGCGCATCATATTTGAGAAGTTAGACACTTTCGCAGTTTGAAGTCACACAATTATTAAATGTATGCTTATCACTTTCTCAGATTTTGAAATTCACCCCGACTATTTCATGCATCCAAGCAAGTTGCATGGGGCGCGGCATACCTATCGTGTGATGTGTAATGTGTTGGCTTTGGGCGATGCCCTTGGTTTGGAACATGAAAAACGTTTGGCATTTTTCGCTGCGTTTGTTCACGATATGGCGCGTACGCATGATGGTTTGAGTTTGAGCCATGGTCCGAGAGCTGCAAAGATGAAAGTGCCGCAGTTTGAGTATTTGTTCCGGCAATATGGTTTGCTTGATGAAGATATAGAAACCATCAAGACAGCAGTAAGAAATCATTCCCGTTATACGGAAATCAAAAAGACACATCCGCACTATCTCACCACCGCGCTACTTAAAGATGCCGATGCCTTAGACCGTTGCCGCCTTGGCGAAAACAATCTCAACAAACGTTATCTTCGCTTTGAACCCACCTTCGATTTGGTTACCGCTGCCCATCTATTGTATCACGAAAGTGAAAAAATCCCATCCATCACCTTTGAACAGATGTTTCGCTTGGCGGAAAAGGTGTATCAAAAGAATTTGTATCTCTAAAAAAAAACGGAAGCCTATTGAGCTTCCGTTTTCAGTAGAACATACATATTTATTCTAAGTCAATTTTGGCGAACCAAATAATTTTTCCGGGTTTGTTCGAACCGAAGAAAACCAATTTGCCGGGTTCTGATTCCAAATACGGAAACTTCGGATCGAGAAAGAATTCCTTATCGCCCAAAGCAGTGAAATCGCCCAAAGTGCCTGCCCCCATATCCACTTTGGCAATGCGCGGATAGGTCAATATCTTTTTAAACCATTCGGAATAGCCGCGAATTTCCTGAACCACCCAATACATATTGTTCGGATCTTTGCCCATCAACATGCTTTGAGGCGTGCCATTTTTCTTCGAATAATCGTTGCTTTCTTTGGTATCAACGCCATATTGCGCTTTCAAAACGCCTTTGTTATCAAAATGAAACGCAATGATGTCGTTATATTGTTTTTCTCTTGGGGTGTTGATAGCAGCCGATAATGAAGTGCTTGTTGGCGGAGGTTGCATCATTTTAAAGTTCTGACCAACAACCATAAAATCACCATTATCAAACACCTTATAATTGACGATTTCAAATTTCTTAGGTTCATATTCAGGCGCTTTTTTCTGAGAAGGTGGTGTTTTTAGTTTCTTGACAAATTCGTCTAAAGTGGTTTCCGTTAGGTATTCCACATTGTTGCCGGCTATCTTCATCAATTGAACCGATTTGTATTTGCTGACTTTGCCATCCAATTTATTGTAGTAATCGTCTTTGCCCGAAGCCAAAGGTCCGAAAGCATACACGGCATCGTTGGTCGCCAAAATATAATCAATGTTCCAATAACCCGCCTTCGATTTAAACGGAATGCGTTCGCTGATGTTCAAATCTTTGTCCACGCGCAGATAGGTATAATTGGTGTTTTCGGGATCGCAATTCGTTTTGCCTACATCAAAAGGAGCAAACACAAAAATCATTTCGTTGATAGCTTCTGAGCCTTCTTCAGTGGTTTGTGTCAGATTGGTAGCGTAGGTGTATCCCGTGTTGAAATCGAAAGGAATTTTCACATCTTTCAACAAATCAAGGTCTTTATTAAACTTCAAAATGTGGTATTCTTTATAATATTTCAAAGGATCATTGCCTTTTTTGGCATCGCGCGCCCCGCAAAGGATATACAAATCGCCATTGCTGTCGTCTTCAAAATGCGTGAAATAATAATAACGCGTGCCTTCATCATTTTTTGGTTTCACTTTGTCGAGAATCTGCACCGTTTTTGTATAATTCATATTATACCAATCATATACATAAGAAGTACGTTTCTTTTTCAACACCAAAGTTCCTACCAAATTACCTTCCACGCTATTGCCTTCAACGGAGTAGGATGCCCCTCTGAAATTCACCCACGAAAACTCGTTGGGATGAAGTTTTTTCAACTCAGCCAATTTATCTGTTTGATAATCTTCGTTCTTCAAGTCAACGAAATTAAAATCTTTGTCGAAGGTATAAACCTGCAAAGTGATAGAAAGTAAGCCCGACCAAACCGAATAATAAAGTTTGTAGTGCCCTGTGGTTTGATCGTAAGTTGCATTCACTAAGGTGCCGCGCTTTGCTTTCCCTGTGAT
This sequence comes from uncultured bacterium, assembly GCA_903916135.1. Taxonomy (GTDB): domain Bacteria; phylum Bacteroidota; class Bacteroidia; order Bacteroidales; family CAIWKO01; genus CAIWKO01. The sequence continues at coordinate 4,989 of CAIWVT010000216.1, read as the reverse complement.
TTCATACGTTTTTTCCAACAAGTTAAATTGCTGCGCAAACAAGCCGGAAGTTGCCAACAACAAAGTCAGCATCAGAATTATTTTTTTCATAAGAAGAGTGTTTTATGGTTTTGGATGCAAAGGTACAATATAGGCATTACACTACCTAATTTAGGATTCAGGTTTATGAATTATTAAGGATTTAATCGCAGTTGCATAAAATAATAAAGTTACGAATCAGGGTAGGTTGTTGTTTTGTTATGAAACTAATAAAGTTTTGTATTGAATGCTTTTTAGATAACGGTTCGCGGCTTGCTGTTAGCAACTGGCGATTTATTATTTTATGATAATCATTATTATTGATGAGACAAGAATTCCAAAGTCAATAATTCCAAAAACAAGATATATCATTGCCATCAACCAACTTGTCGAGAGTCTTCTTGGCCACATAAGATTATTCCACTTTGATTTATTATTCTTGTCCGTTGGATTGTCAGATTCTTTTTCTTTGTTATGCTTGTCATTATTCTTTTTTGAATCATTTTTCATTTTGAAAACCTCAGGTATTATCCCACTGGGATTAGTGCTTTTTTTAATTAAACCAAGCTTGTCTTCAGCTTCATATATCCAATTAAGTTTGACCCACATAAGCCGTCTGTGTCGGCAAACCATTAATATCCCAATTACGGAAAAAGTTAATGCTATTATACAGCACAAAGGAGTCAGGTAATTTATAATTGTTTTACCTATTTCTGTTTCATTTATGAGTTTCAAGAATTGGACGAGTCCTATATGAGCTGCTGCAATTATACCTAATGCTGACCATTCCTGTATTCTGGAATGATGTAAGTCTTTCCATTCTGATTCAATTAATAATCTGTAATTCTCATCATTTTGCGCTGTCATATACCAATGTGTTTTGTTGTGATTAGATATTTTTTATGTAAAGATCGTAATTTTTTTCGCTTGTTGCTAACGGCTGAGGCTTGCTATTCGGCGGGGCGAATCGAAGCCGTTTCCTGTCCGAATACACCGCCGCTGGATAAAAGAACTGCACTGTCCTAAACCCCGCTACCCCTTTGATAGCAAGCCTTTAATATGGGCTGCTTTTCTTTTTGTGTCTTAATGTTTTCAATATAATAGTTGATTAATTGTTGCTTCACTTAAAACTATAGCACAATATCTCGCCCAAAGCAACATTGTCCATTCACGTTGTTGCCAAGTAAGTTCAAGCCGTTGAACTTTACTTAAGAAGTCACTATATGTTATGAGTTGAAAATTGTTAGGATTTGAAAGCATTGTCTTAAATGTTTCTGCTGTCGCCTTTGCAAAATTGTCATCTTGATAACAGAAAAGTCCCGTCCGAACAAAATCGTATTTCTTATTTTGTAGCAGTGCTTCACCAATAAGTTGGTTACGGAAAAGTTGATTGAAGTCCTTACTCCGTACAAAGTCATAATAAGGTTTTGTAAAACTTGTTTTTGATTTGTTGTAGATATCAAGATAAGATTCGTGATTTTTATTGCCTTCGTCACCATAATATATTTCTGACTTAGCTGGTTTGTATGAAAATGTGTCTGTGTATTTGCACTCAAAACCTAATAGCCCAATCTTGTCGCCTATTTCAACTTCAAAGGCTATGTCAAATGCAGACCTGTCATTGGTATAATTCTCTGTCGGAGCAAATTCAAAAATTACATTGTTCAATTTTGTCAAATCTTCATAGAATGTTTTCAGAACTAATAATCCGAAATCATGGTCAGCATATAACTCACCAAAGAAATTAAAACAAAGTGGTTGGCTTGACAGCAAATTGTTGAACAATCTATCTACTTCAATTATGCCTGCATTTTCTTGTGTCCGTTTAGCAAGTGTTTCTCTAACTGCTTTGATTGAATTAGGAGTAAGAAAGTTTTTTCCGCTTGTGTCACCGCCTAAAATTGTATTACAGACATCTTGTGTCGGAATTATTGGATGAAGTCCAAATTTTTCGGACAATACATTTGTCCGCCACCAACCTTGATGAACCCTCATTTTTCTTGTTAGTCCAGTTTCGTTTGGAACTTGTCCGAAACGTTCTTTTAATGTCGTCGATTTGTCTGTCATTGTTTAAAAGTTTAAATTTTATTGTGTCGGCTTTGCTTCGTGCAAAGTTGTCGCTAACGTTGCGGCTGTTGCTTTTCGGTGGCATTGGAGTTAGTTATCTTTAATTTACAAACTGTCTGCCACTGAAAGCAACAGCCTGTTAGCAGTAGTTTGTTATTAAATACTCGTTTCATTTAGTCTATATCTTCTCTAAAAAATAGTTTTTCTTTTATCCTAATAATTGCACTCCCAAAAGGAAAATCAAATTGTTCACAATTACGTGATAGTCTCAAATTAAAGCAATTAATATTTATTTTACCTTTTTCTTTGTCGATAAAAAAATAACAAGTTTCTTGAACAAGTCCACCGTTAGAAATACTTAAAACCCAATGATTATTTTTGTCTTTGGCTAACCAGTTTAAACGATGTAGAGGCAAACCATGTCCGACACAACCAGTTTGATAGTCTTTATTTGCATTAGCGATGTCTGTTGACTTTTTAATATTGATGATTGAATAAAATTCTTTTGGTATACATCTTTTTTTAAAACAAACTTTATAAGCATTGGTGTCAATATTATTTATCCATGTCACAGTAGTGTCTTGTGAAAATGCCGTATTAGTCACAAGAAATACTATTAATATTTGAAGAAGTGTCTTCATTTTTAAATTACTGCTAACGGCTGGGGCTTGCTTTTCGGGCGGCTTCCCTGCCTTGTCTAAAAGTGATACTGTTTCTGTCCACCACTTTCCTGTCCAAGAAGGACGAGCCGCCTGAAAGCAAGCCCATGTTATCGTTTCGTGCTTCCTTTTTATATATGTTCATCTGTGTCTATAAATGTGCATTAGTGCTTATTGTTTTTTCGTCAATAAATTTATCGAATATTTCTGACTTTATATTATAATAATTCCCCTGTCAATTTATTTTAATGGCTTAACCCATAAATTTACTTCTGGATAAAATGGAGTATTAATAAAAGTGAAATCACTTTTTATAAATCCAAAATGTTTAGCTAGTTTTTGAGATGCGATATTCTTAGTGACAATATTTGCCAATAAACACGTTAATTCTGTATTACTGACATCTTCTATTGTCTTAGCTAATATTCTTGCTGCAATAATACCATATTTCTTATCTTGTCTGATAAAAACACTTATTTCTCCTGTATAATCCCTTCTCAATGGTGAATTAAAAACTTGCAAGCAGCTAAACCAACCATAAATTTCGCCCTCTCCATTATCATAAACCCAATAATTGAAATACCCATTTCGTTTATCAAAAGATTCTTTAAAATATTTCAAAATCTTTCGATACTCATCGGTCATATTCTCAAAATATTTGTCCCAATATGACTTGTAAATAGTCAAAATCTGTTGCCAATCTGAATCAGTCGCTAAACGTACATTTGTATTCATGATTTTAGTTTTTGTTATTTATTTTGATTTAGGTTTTTGTTATTGTATTTCTGTTTGTCAGAGGGATTTTATAGCATGAACGATAACGGTTGAGTGTAGCAGCAGTAAGGGATTGCGGGCTTCATCACTGTCAAGTTACACCGAAGTTTGAGCGGGGCAGAATGTTTGAATTACCACTGAAACCCTTATTGTTGCTACACTTTGTTACCTGCTGTTTTCATTATTATCTGATGGTTTTGCAATATGTTAATCATAGTTAAATGTTCAGGAATCCCCGAGAAGTTTTTTTACTGCCGTTTCATTTTTTTTAAACCAAAATTCATAATCATCACTTGAGCTCCACAACTGTGCAAAATGTGCTTCAAATGTGTCAGAAGCGTTTGGTTGTGAATTTTGAACTTCAAAATGAAGCATGTTACGTGATCTTTTACCTAATGAAATGATTGAATGGATTAAATAAACATCTATTTGAAACATTATTTGAGTAGGGAAAGTATCATATATCCGCAAACCCCATCTGTCTTTATTTATTTCGGATAAACCATCAACAGTTTCCTTAACTTTTTTATATAATTGTTGCCGATATCGTAATGGAAGCTCCGCTAGTTGGTTTGCTCTATCCTCTGCCCATTTACTAAAAGGATTTAAAGTTAGAATTTGTACGGATAAATTTACATTATTCTGCAAGGCTCTTTTTATTGTTGGCACTTGGTCAGCTACTTGTTCAAGATTCAATTCTAATATCTTAATTGTATCAGTTGCTTGCAGGTATCTAACTTCAAGGTCTGCGCTTTTCCTATCTATAAAGCACTTTGAACGAAATATTTTAGTGTCTTTTGGGGCTCCTCTTGCAATTACAGTATTAATTGTATTTTGGATATCTTTTAATGTTGGCTCTAAATTTTGCAATTCATAGTAAGTTACATGATAACCCTTTAATACAGAAGGAACATTTTCTCCATCTTGATTCTGACATATAAGTATAAGCCCTAACCCATTTGCTTCTGCATAACCTATCTCCCACATAATTGCCGGACGTGGCCCTTTTCTTTCCTTATTATTTGATTCTGTCGAAGATGATAAATCAGCGATAATAATAGAACTATTATCAATGCCTCTTTTGATTTCATTTCTAAGAATGTCCCCTTCCGACTCTATTATATAATAAGAGTTACATCCAATCTTTTTTACCACTTTTTTTAAATATTCTCTAACAGTATTGGATTCATGCGGTAATGAAAGAAAACATACTGACCTTTCCTCTTTTTTTGTAGAATTTTGACTTTTCATAATTAACCTCCTTTATTTAATCATAATAATTTTCAACGAAATTGCAGGTAACGTTTGTGTTGCACCATTGGTGCAATATCCACTATATCCATTACCCTTGAATACATCCTTTTTTGTTTTTTTTCAATATCTTAGCTCCGCAACTTCTTCATCCCAATAAGGATGTCAATGATGATATTTTCAACGAAAAAATATGCACCGTCAGTTTTTATTAATTCCT
>CAIWVT010000215.1 GCA_903916135.1 uncultured bacterium | reverse complement strand
CAAGACTCCCGACTTTCAGTACGGGACAGGACTAAGAAACACGAAGAAAAAACAATAGAACAATAAAACAATCCTCCGTGTACCCCTGTGTTTTTCCTTCGTTTACCCTGTGGTTTTAAAAAAAAACAATTCAGCAATAGAACAATAAAGCAATAGAGCCATAAAAAAAAGCCTACCCTTTCGAGTAGGCTTTCTAACCTAAAAATTCAATTCCATGGCAAGGAATTAAACCATCTTTAATTAAAACTATTTTAGCTAGTCTTTATTGTATCTTTACACGCCTTTATTAAATCCATTCAATTATTAGTTCCAATTCGGCGGTGGTGCTGAGGTTGCGGATGATGAGAAACGGATCCGTTGGATTGTGGAGGGTTGCAATTTCTACTTCCGCGTCGTCGTCGGGCAGCACGGTGATGAACGTAGTTTGAGGTTCCATATTGTCGAGACTTGCGGTGGTGCCAATTTGGGCAATGCCATCGCTATTGTTGATGAAACGGGCGGTTTTGCCCACTATGTTGGTCAAGCCCGAATCTTTCACTTCTTCGGGAGCCACCACCACACTGAATTCATCATCGGTGTTATCTTCCATAGGTTTGTGGGTGTGAGGAAACAAAATGCTGGTATCGAAAAATTCGCGCACCACTTGAGGATTCTGAAAATTCATGGCTGCCAGCGTTAGTAAGGTGAAATACAATTGATCTTCAAACGAAACACGTGCCAAATTGCCAAGGTCTCTATCTGATTTTACAGTAACTTTCTTTTCAGTTTGCGAAGCCAATCCATTCAAATAATTGGTCTTAATGGTAGTGTAGTCCGTAACCATTTGAGCCGTCAACACACCGCCCTGATTCGTAGTGAGTCCGGTGATGATACGTGTAATAAGTATTTCAAAATCCTCCCTGCTGATTTTGTTGTATTCGTCCAATCCTAAAGGGAAAAACTCAAGATATTCGGGTTTATCTTTATAATATTTTGATCCGATAACCATATAATCCCGATGGATTTTTTGTTCGAACAAGGTAACGATGCCATCCAAAAATGATGTTCTGCCTTTCTGTTGTGCCAAATGAGTATCTTGTTCAACAACATATTTGTTCAGTTCGGCGAAAATCGCTTGTAGGGCAGCAATCAGCGTATCGAACTGACCTTCCGTGTTTTTTGCTATCAAAGCATTGATAACACTCAAACCGAAAACGCGTAATCTTTTCTTTGTAATTCGCTTGTTGCGAAAAATGTTTCTTAAAATAAAATGTAAAATGTCCATGATGTTTTTTTTTAGTTTAACTTGGTTTAATTTGGATGCAAAAATACAACCTTTTTTGATAAAAAAAACATTTCTTCATTTTTTTTTAAAAACTTTATACTTTGTTCTCAAAAACCCGCAGGCATATTGCAGGGGTACGACATAGTGTTAGCGGAAACCCGCAGGCATATTGCAGGGGTACGACATAGTGTGGGCGGAAACCCGCAGGCATATTGCAGGGGTACGACATAGTGTGGGCGGAAACCCGCAGGCATATTGCAGGGGTACGACAT
>CAIWVT010000214.1 GCA_903916135.1 uncultured bacterium | reverse complement strand
TTGTAACTACACAGCCGGGTATTTTTAAACCAAGAGATATTAACAATTTAGTTGTTTTTGTTGTTTGTAAATCAGTGTGTATTATTGATGGTTGATAGATTTTTCTGATTAGTTTTGCAGAAATTTTTAAACTGCAATGAGCCTTCTTGAAGAAGTTGAATACTTAAGAAAAAGTGTTACAGAACAAGCAACCATAATTGAAGAATTAAAGGCTCGATTGGCTCGTTATGAGCATCCAAAAAACAGCAATAACAGTTCTATACCACCTTCAAAAGATGAAAACCGACCAAAACGAAATCAAAGTTTGCGGGTAAAAAGCGGTAAAAAACCTGGAGGACAAAAAGGTCATAAAGGAACAACCTTGTCTTTTAAAGAAGTGCCAGACAGGATTGAAAAGATAATACCAGATTATTGTAATTGTTGCGGAAAAGATTTGAGAGAAATAGAATCTAAGCTTGATTCAAAGCGGCAGGTAGTTGAATTGCCACCGATAATCCCAATTTACATAGAGTATCAAAGTTATAAGAGAACATGTAGTTGTGGACATCAACAAAAAGGTGATTACCCACAGCATATAACCAACCATATTCAATATGGACCAAGCGTAGAAGCATTAGTCGGATACTTTTCCGTTTACCAATATTTGCCATTCAAACGTATGACCGAGTTGTTTTCTGATGTTTTTCATTTGCCAATAAGTCAAGGCAGTATAGGTAATTTGCTAAAACGAATGGGTACTAAATCGCAAGTAATTTATGATACAATACAATCAAGTATTGCTAAAAGTAAATCTGTTGGTGGTGATGAAACTGGATTGAAAGTAAATGGTAAGAAACATTGGGCTTGGATTTGGCAAAATACAATGCTTACATTTATTGCAATATCAATAAGTAGAGGGAAACAAACTGTAGAAAAATTATTCCCTGCAGGATTTATCAATGCAATACTTAATTCTGATAGATGGAAAACTCATATTGCCACGTATGCGCGTGGGCACCAACTATGTTTAGATCATCTCTTGAGAGATTTAAATTATCTGATAGAACTTGAATCTACCCAATGGGCAATAGACCTTAAGAATCTTTTCAAAAAAGCCCTTGAATTAAAAAGAAAGAATCCTCAATACGATAAAGATGATAATCTGGTAGTAAGAATAGAAACAGAAATGGATGATTTATTGTCAACCCAATTAAAGAAAGAAAAAACGCCAAAGACTGTGATTTTTCAAAACTCGATGATTGACTATAGAAAATACTTGTTCCCCTTTTTGTATGATAAAGATATTCCTCCGGATAATAATGGGTCGGAAAGAGGCATTAGAAATATCAAAGTGAAAATGAAAATCTCAGGTCAATTTAAAACGGGACATGATGCTTTCGCTAAATTGCGTTCTATAATTGATACTTGTATTAAAAAAGACTTACCCGTGCTTCATGCTATGCAACAAATAGCAACTTTCAACAAAGAATTTGGATAGGCTGTGTAGTTACGATATATTTAATAAAATTGATGATGTTGACCAAATGGTTGTTCAAGCAAAAAATTCTCTCATTGAAAAAAAGGAGAAAGAAGATATTGAGTATAAAGAATTAATTAAAATTGGGAAAAATATATCTGAATTTTTTAGAGATTATGCAAAATCACTTTATAAATTTGATATAAATACAAAATTTTCTGAAGGTGGCTGGACTGATGAAGAAAATAATAAAATTAAAGTCAATATAATTGAAAATAATATCAATATTACTTGGAGCAAAAAAAGTGTATTCTTTGAGGGTGATGATGATAATTATATTATTTCTGGAAAAATTGATAATAATGGGTGTAATATTATTTTTGAATATCCAATTACTATTTCTTCAGGTTTACTGAATCTATATCCTCTTATCCCTCCTTATAAAGAGCCAAAGCCTAATCGTGTGATTGAGAAATATGAAGGATACTGTTCGTTTGATATTGAAAAAGGATTACTAACTATCTTATATATCAAAAATAAAAACATCGAATTTAAAAAAATAAAAAGAATTTCAAATGCATAACTTGGCAATTGCTTTCAGTGGCGGACAGTTTAGTGTGCAAAGACAGTTCAGCAAAGGCCACCGAAAAGCAATTGCCTTCCCGTTATAGCACATTAAAAAAAACATGGACAACGAAAGACAATTAAAAATTTGTGATTTACTATTAAACTTGCTAAAAAAAAATAATGGTGAGTTAATGGAATATGAATATAATACAATTCTATCAAATAAAGGATTTGAAGACAAATATGAAATTAGTATTGCGGTCGGATTTTTAATTAAATATGGCTTAGTTGAATATAGACCGACCGATTCAACAATAAAAACAACAATATTAACACCAAAAGGTGAAAAAGCTGCTATAATTGGTATAAAGGCAACTATTAAAGAATATGAACAAGAAGAATTATTAAAAATAAAACTTATAAAATTATCTGTAAATAATGCATCATGGTCAAAAGCATCAATTATTGTTTCTGCCATTATATCTATAAGTTTAGTAATATTCACAATCTACAAGCATTTTGATGATAAAAAAAGCAATCAAATTAATAATAGTTATTATAACAAAAATCAAATAGATTCAATCCTTAATAGATTCAATAATTCGATTAATAATTCAAAAGAATAGAATTTAACAGATAAATTTTTGCCAGGTGCTCATATAATTATAATTGCGGGAGACGAACAGATACCCGTATCATATAAAATATGGTTTGTTGTTTCGAAAATATTGATTGGCTCTTTGCAGACATTTAAGTGTAACCCGTTGTTCGAAGTTTGCACCTTCGAACTTTATAAATAGTAGTTTCCAACTACACTACCCGTTCGTCGCCCTCCTCTGCCTCCGTCGCTTCTATCCATTTAGGCTATGCCTAAAACCCCGAAGGGGTGCCATTATTCTAGAAAGAATAAAATGAAGCAAGATAAAACCCCAAAGGGGTGACATACATAATATCACCCCTTCGGGGTTCCTGATAGTCGTTAGTATTCGTATTATAATAATGTCATCCCTTCGGGATTAAAAAACCCGTTCAGCGCTAGCCTCTTCCCCAGTTCGTCGCCAACCTCTGCCTCCGTCCCTTCTATCCATTTAGGCTCTACCTAAAATCATATTCCATCCCTGCCAGCATGAAAATGCCAAACCTTTCAACGAATTCATTGCGAAGCTCCACTGTCAATTTTCTAAATTAATATCCCCTATATCATCAAAGTTTTGTAATTTTGCAAAATATAAACTGAAACATGACAACCAACGAACAGATTAAAGATCTCGAAAAGCGATTAGAAGATCTTAGGAGGTTTCTTTGACATTGATAAGAAACTACAACAAATAGCAGAAGACGATGTTCTGACCCAACATCCCGATTTCTGGAACGACACTAAGAAAGCTGAACTTTTATTAAAATCCATACAGGAAACTAAAACCTGGACGGAAGTCTATGCCCGTGCCAACAATTCATTAGGTGATATGCTGGTGATGTGGGATTTCTTCATCATGGGAGAAGCTACTGAAATGGAATTGGACAAACAATATCAAGAGGCGCTGCATACCATAGAAAAGCTTGAATTTAAGAAAATGTTGCGTGGCGAAGAAGACCGCATGAGTGCCATAGTGAACATTAACCCGGGAGCCGGAGGAACGGAAAGTCAGGATTGGGCACAAATGCTCATGCGTATGTATCTGCGTTGGGGCGAGCGTAACAATTATAAAGTGAATATCATTAGCATACAAGATGGGGAGTCTGCCGGTATCAAATCTGCCTCCATCGAATTTGAAGGCGATTATGCTTTTGGCTATCTGAAAGGCGAAAATGGTGTGCATCGTTTGGTGCGTTTATCTCCTTTTGATGCAGCAAACCGTCGTCACACTTCTTTTGCTTCGATATATGCCTATCCGATTATTGACGATAATATCGTTATTGAGGTGAATCCTTCCGACATAATTTTTGATACGTTTCGTTCGAGTGGTCCCGGTGGGCAAAATGTAAACAAAGTGGAAACGGCAGTTCGCCTCAAACATATTCCGACGGGCATCGTGGCGGAATGTCAAGAAACCCGCTCGCAACTGCAAAACCGAGATAAAGCCATGCGCATGTTGAAATCGCAATTGTATGAGATTGAACTTCGCAAGAAAAAAGAAAAGATAGACGAAATTGAAAGTAATAAAAAACGTATTGAATGGGGTTCGCAAATTCGCAGTTATGTGATGCATCCTTATAAAATGGTGAAAGACTTGCGCACAGGCGTAGAAACATCGAATGTTCAGAGCGTGATGGATGGCGATTTGGAAGAGTTTACCAAAGCGTTTTTAATACAATTTGGATAAGCGTTTGTTTCATTTAGACCCTCTTATTTAAAAATATTTCTCATCATGTTGCAATTGGAAGCAATAATATGTGTATTTTCGCCGCAAAATTAACCAAAACACCATTTCAACCAACATAACCATAACCAAATTTAGTTTTATCATTAATAAAAAACACACATGAAAAAGATTTTAGTACTCATCACCTTTCTCACACTTTTTGTTCAATTGAGCTTTGCGCAAATTGTAGCACTCGAAACTGCGCGAACCGTAGCCAAGAACATCTATTACGAACGAGCAAACATGGGCGGAAGCATCGCTTACGCTGACATTGCATTTAGTCAGGATTTTGTTGTTTCGGACAAAGGTCAACCTGTTTATTTTGTGTTTAATGTGGCAGGAGATCGCGGGTTTGTAATCGTAAGTGCGGAAGAAAGGGCTGTTCCTATATTGTTTTATAGCTTTGAAGGAAGCTATAATCCTAACAGTTTGAATAAAAACTTTACGTATTGGATGAATACGTATGAACAGCAGATTGTCGCCGCCAGAGATAACAACATTGATAGAGATGAAAAAACCACAAGCTTATGGAACTATTATTCCACAACCACCCAACCTACCAATAAAGAAACTACTGCTGCCGTGGCGCCCTTATTAACTACGAATTGGGATCAGGGATGTTATTATAATGCACTATGTCCGGCAATGTCGAGCAGTTTTTGTAACAAATGTTTGACGGGTTGTGTTGCCACTGCCATGGCAATGATTATGAAATATCATAATTACCCTACTCATGGTTATAAATCACATAGTTATGCACACACCACCGCCAATGGTTTTACCAATAATTTCGGTACTTTAACGGCAAACTTTGCTACTACTACGTATAATTGGGCGGCAATGCCGAATAATGTAAATGCGGCAAACACATCGGTTGCAACATTGATGTATCATTGCGGTGTGGCAGTAGAAATGGATTACGATGCCAATGGCTCGGGAGCCTATCTTTCGGGAGCTTCTTATGCCTTTAACTATTATTTTATTTATTCTTCGCTTTATTGCGACCGCGCTATGTATAGTGATGCGGAATGGACCTTGCTCGCAAAGAACAGTCTCGATTCGCTCAGACCTGTATTATATGGTGGACAAGATGCTTCGTTTGGCGGTCATGCTTTTGTTTGCGATGGATATCAAAACAGCGGCACCTACACCGATATGTTCCATTTCAATTGGGGTTGGAGTGGTAGTTCAAACGGATATGCCTATTTGAGTAATGTAACTCCAAGCAGTACGAGCTATCATTTCACTACGAATCAACAAATGGTGACCAACATTCATCCTTCACCAGCCACAATTCCTGTTGCCAACTTTTCTGCAAACAACACAAGCGTGGCTCCATCTCAGTTGGTAGTTATCACAAACACCTCCACCAACAATCCTCTTGATTATTTATGGTCAATAACTCCAAATACAGGTATCACTTTTGTATCAGGCTGCACATTGACATCCAAAAGCCTTAATTTGCGATTTGCTAACACCGGATATTACACACTGTCGTTAACATGTACCAATTCGGCTGGATCTAATACGAAAACTAATACCAATTATATTCATGTATGGGTTGATGATTTTGGTGTGGAACAATTGGATGGTTTGAACAGCATCAGCATTTTCCCTAACCCATCAACCGGTGTTGTTACCATTGAAACAGGAATGACGTTACAGGATGATGTTAGCTGCAAAGTGTATGATATCATCGGGAATGAAATTTCAAGTCAATTGTATTCATCAAATGTAACAGGTTCTGCAATCGTTCTGGATTTGTCAACATGCGAACAAGGCTTGTATTTTATTAAGTTGACAAGTGCTAAAGGCACTGTTACGAGGAAAATCGAGTTGACGAAATAGTCGTCGGGCTTGTTTTCTTATTGTGCTTTTGTATAGGATTTCGGGATATTAAACGGAAATGATTCCGTTTTTTCAGGACTGATACGCGTGAACGTAATGGTACCTTTAAGTTTTTTCGTATCCGTGATTTCGAACTCCACCTTCTGTGGAAACAATTGGTTTTCGATTTGCACGAAATCAGAATAATTACATTCTAATTTTCGTCTGTCTTGTGTTTTGATTTCCTTCAACGTTGTCTTTAAGATTTTGAAGGTGGTAGGGTCGAGCCACAAATCTTGAATCAACACCATAGCATATTCTTTTTCGGATTTCACATACTTTTTCAACTTCTGACGGTTGAAAGTGTTCAAATGATAGAGTTTGTTTTCGATGCCGCCTTTGAACACATTGTTTTCGTAATAGGTTACATCATTGCCTGAAATGATAGACTGCAAGATATCGAAATCAAAGTCGGTGTCGAACAATTCGTTTACTTTATCGAAATTGCTCGCAAAATAGGTTTTCTTTATCCGATTAATCATTTTGGCAGAATCAACAGTAATCAACAAACGAACCGCTTCCAAGCCAAATTTCTGTATAGAAATCCACATCATGCTATCTTTAACCAAATACACATTCCCCGAAAAGCTGGTGTTTTCGTTGTTCACTTCCACTTCGGCATTAAACTTCAACGAAATATGGGTATATTTGAATTCGCTCTGTTTCATTTTCCCAAACAAAAACTCAGGTCCTTGCTCTTTCAAAGGTTCAGACATCACCGCTCGTTTGCTTGTTTTGCATGAAACAGCAACAAGCAGGATTCCTAATAACACTAAGGGGATTAATATCTTTTTATTCATAGAGTTTTCTTTCTGCAATTTTTTTATTCAATACATCCGTTGACATCCCGTTTTCTTTTGCCTTCATCCAATATTCAACCGCTTTGTCTGTATTGCTTGATTTATAGAGTATATCACCATAGTGATCTAAGATGCTTGCATTTTTGCTGCCTGTGCCTGTCAAGGCTTTTTCAATCCACACTTTCGCGTTGACAAAATCATTGCGTTTGTAGAGCACCCAAGCATACGTATCTTGATAATTATTATTGTCGGGTTGCAGTTTAATGAGCTTGTCGGCTATTTCGAAAGCACGGTCGAGGTTGGTGTTTTGCAGGGCAAGATAATAGGCATAATTGTTCAACACATGGTCGTCCTTCGGATTGATGACTAAGGCTTTTTCATAGTTCTCGAACGCTTTGTCGTAGCTTTTGTTTTGATAATAGCTGTCGCCTAAATACGAATAGAAGAAAAACAACATCTTGTCCTTCGACTGAAGATAGTTCTTTCCTGTGGAAAAGGCGGATATGGCTTCGCTATAATTCTTACTATTGTATTGCGCCATGCCCAAATACAGATACGGCTCGGCTTGTTCGGGGAACAAATCTATCGCTTTTTGGCATTCTTTGATGAGCGCAGGAATATCCAACAAATCGTAATCAATAAGAATGATTTGTTGCCAAATGGCATATCGGCTACTATCCAATTCTGTTACTTTTCTGAAAGCATCGCGGGCTTCGATTTTTTTCTCTTGGTCGAGCAAAATATCTCCATACACCGAATAGCCTTTGGCTTCTTCTGGTGACGATTGAATCAACAGTTGGGCTAAAGGAATCAATTCAGAATAATACTGACTTTTTTTGTCGGGGTTGCTTAAAATGGACAATAGCACTTTCACCTTAGTGTCCACATCCAAGTCTTTGTTCGCAAAAGCGGTTTTAAGCTCTGCTAAGGCTTTCTCGTTCTCATTGTTGACACGATAGTAATCTGCCAAAGAAAGATGCACAAATCCATCGTTAGGGTTTATTTGTAATATCTGTTGAAACAGCTCGTATGCTTTCAAGGGTTGCCCCATGGCGAGATATAGGTCAGCCAACATGCCGAGGTATTGTGTTTCGTCGGGAAACAACTTAATCAGGGCTTCTATTTCCTCAATGGCTTTGGGTGCTTTGCCCAACTGAAGATATAGCTTTTCTTTCTGCAAAGAGATTTCGGGCTGTATGCCTTCGTTCTTCTCAAAACCATCATAGATTTTTATGGCTTCGCTATATTTTGCCATAGAGATATATAAATCGGCAAGGTTCAGATAATATTCCGCTTCTTTGGGTTTCTTTTCTATAAGGATTTTATAGGTCTTTTCGGCATTGGCATTATCTTTTAAAGCAATATACAACTCAGCTTCTAACAGCAAATACCATTCGTTGTTGGGATTGTTTCTGACAGCACCTTGCGCCAAGACTATCGCTTCCGCATATTTTTTATCTTCATATAACAAACAAGCCATTTCATATTGGGCGCCATCATTGTTGGGATTTTGTTTCAAGCATTGTGCCAACAAAGCAATGGATTTATCATCGTTGCCGATATATTTCTCGCGCATCGCATCAATAAACAGCGATGTGTTGTGAATTTGCTCTTCTTGGCTGAGGCTTTTCGATTTCGAATGCGAGGTGCTGCTTGTAGTTGTTTTAGATGTTTTGCACCCACTCCCGAGGGCTACGGCAAGAATGATGTAAATGGCTACGGAAAAGTTTTTCATTTTTTATGGTTCCTAACAGAAGGTGGTGTAGTCGCCTATGCTTAATTCGTAGAGTTTGCCCTTATATTCCACGTGGTTGCCAATCATCGAATTGTCGAGGTTGGCATCGGTGATGAGCGAATCTTCCTGAATGATGCTATTGGTGATGATAGAGTTCTTGATATGGGTGTTTTTGCCAATGGAAACATGAGGTCCGATGACGGCATCTTCTATAAGCACGTTTTCTCCAATATAACAAGGCGGTTTCACAACAGAGTTTTTAAGTAATGCCGTGTCGGCAATTAATTTTGTTTCCTTCAATAACTCCAAAATGCGCTGATTGGTATAAACCGTGGCATCTTTATTTCCACAATCCAACCATTCGTCCACTTGTTGGGTATAGAAACCGATGTTTTTGTTCATCATGTTTTCGAGCGCATCGGTCAACTGATACTCCCCTGATTTCATCTGATTGTTGTCAACCAAAAACTGCAACTCCTTGCGCAAATTGTCGCCATCTTTAAAATAATAGATGCCGATGATGGCTTCGTCGGAAACAAAGTCTTTGGGCTTCTCCACGAAACGCGTTATTTTGTGATTGTCATCCGTGGTCACCACGCCAAAGGACGAAGGATCGGCAACTTTATGTGTCCAAATGATACTGTCCTTTTGGGTGTCAATCTTGAAACCTGCCTTAAACAGCGTATCGGCAAAAGCCACGATGACATTGCCCGTCAGCGAAGCTTCGGCACACAAAATGGCATGAGCCGTGCCCAACGCCTGATGCTGATAATAGATGTTGCCTTTTATGCCTAAGTTATGGCTGATATCTAAAAGCTTTTTCTCACTTTCTTCGCCGAAGTTGCCCGTGATAAAAGCAATTTCGTCGGGAAGCGTGTCGAACGAATGGATTAAACTTTCAACCAAATGCTGCACGATAGGTTTGCCTGCAACAGGTATCAGGGGTTTAGGAATGGTGAGGGTGTGGGGGCGCATGCGCTTGCCGATACCCGCCATAGGAATAATTATTTTCATTTGCTACCGTATTTAATAGAGCCTCAATTTCAATCCGCAAAAGTACGAATAATTCTAATGGTAAGGTGGATTGAGGAGAAATTTATACAGCAAAAAACATCGGAAACTTGATAAAATTCTTTAGCTGTGGCTTTCAAGGAGCGTAAAAAAGATTGTAAATGCTGAACAGAAATTATTCAAAACGATTTGACAATTCTCTGACAATCATCGTGATTTATACAAAAAAAAAGACCTACACAGAAGTGCAAGCCTTTTTTTCATTATTCATCTATAAGTATAAACCGCTGCAAAAGTAATACAAAAAAATATAATAGCAAGTTTTTTTAAAATATTTTTTCAATAGCCATCAATTAATACCGATACCGTATCTGAAATAGCCCAATCCCGACATTACATATACAGGACAGGAAAATTGAACAGTAACAGCTACTCTATCGGCATTATACCAAATTGTGGTTGGACTAAAATATAGTATGTAAAGGTATTATAGGCAAAAAAAAAGACTCGCACAGAAGTGCAAGCCTTTTTTCATTATTCATCATATAAGTATAAACCCGCTGCAAAAGTAATACAAAAAAATATAGTAGCAAGTTTTTTTAAAATATTTTTTTTCTCTACAAGAAAATTGTTCAAAAACGATACGATTATCTCCCGATACGGTTGCGATAAAAAAATCCGTGAGCATCCGTGTTGCGAAGCATCCGCAATATCCTCGTAAAACGTTTTTTAAACCGTATGGATGATAGATTTCTAATTGACTTTCTCTTTCATCACTTCCAATCGCATCCTCATTAATTTTAACTTCCCTATGTCCTCTTTTAATAGACACATATCCTCTTATAATCAACATGTATCCTTTTCCAAGTACCTTTACACCTGTTCCAATGTACATTTGTCTATATAAATCAACCATTTATTTAGTATTTAGCACCATTCGTCCAATCCGAAAAGATTTTTTATAAATATGAAAGAATATTTGTATTTTTGCAGAAAAATTCAAATGATATGATAACAGATATTGGACAAAAAATCAAGGAGATATGCTATCAAAAACACATTTCTGTCCCCACCTTAGCCAAAAAATTAGGATTTAGCCGCTCAGGTATGTATAGGCTTTTATTTCAGTCCGACATTTCCCTTAACATGCTTCAACGTATCTCGAAAGAGGTAGATCATAATTTTTTTCAATATTATTACGATGATACCAACCCGCTCACCAAAGCAGAAAAAATTCAACTAACAAAGCAAATTAAAGATTTACAACAAGAAAACGAACTCCTAAAAGTTCATTTACGTCTTCAAAATCAAACAAACGAAATACTAGCCACCCAACTCAAGCAGCTAAAACAGAAAGAGTAAAAGAAACGTAACCACAATTACTCAGTATTCTCACCCACTTCCGCAGCTTTGGTAGGTTTGAATATCTCTATTGGCAGAGGTTCCGACCACAGCCCTATCTATATCAGTTGTGTTACATCTCCTTTAGGCACTCCAAGTACTTCCCCCTCAAACCCCAACCATCAGTCTTTCATAATCGCCGCCACCCCGGGCAACTCTCTGCCTTCAATATATTCAAGCATCGCACCGCCCCCGGTAGAAACATAGCTGATTTGGTCGGCAAGATTATACATATTGATTGCCGCCACTGAATCGCCGCCACCCACCAACGAAAACGAGCCGCTTATGGTGGCACTGGCTACGGCTATAGCTATTGCCTTAGTCCCTTGTTTAAAATTGGGCAACTCAAACACGCCCATTGGACCGTTCCACAATATCGTTTCCGATTTGTTGATGATTTCGGCAAACCTACGACAGGTTTTTTTACCTATATCCAAGCCCATCCACTCGCTATTGATATCATCGGCTTGACTTTCCTTAAAATTCGCTTCATCCGAAAACCCATCGGCGATGATGGCATCCGTTGGGATATATAAATTCACACCTTTCAGCATCATTTCCTGCACCATATCTTTCACATCCTGTATGCGGTCATTTTCAGCCAACGAACCGCCCACTTCGCCTCCAAAAGCTTTGATAAACGTGAAAGCCATACCACCACCGATAATCAGATTGTCCACCTTGCTGATTAAATTCCGAATAATGGATATCTTGGAAGAAACCTTGGCACCGCCAACAATAGCTGTAAAAGGTGGTTTGGCTTCGTGAAGAATTTTGTTCAAATTTCGCAACTCACTTGCCAAAAGCAATCCAAAATATTTATTTCCAGGAAAAAACTCCGCGATGGTTGCCGTAGAGGCGTGTTTACGATGGGCTGTAGCAAAAGCATCGTTAATATATATATCACCAAGCGAAGCCAATTGTTTTGCAAATTTTTTATCTCCTTTTTCTTCTTCAGGATAAAACCTAAGATTTTCAAGCAAAACAACATCTCCGGCTTTTAGATTATTACATACGTCAATGGTTTTTTGACCAAACAAATCGCGTGTAAAAATAATATTCCGACCTAACAATTTCGATAAGCGCGGCACAATGGGAGTCAAGGAATAGTCCTGTTCATACCCGCCTTTCGGACGTCCTAAATGCGACATCAAAATTACTGTTCCGCCCTCATTCAGCACTTTTTGAATGGTTGGAATAGATTCTCTGATACGTGTATCATCAGAAATCTGACGGTTTTGATCAAGTGGAACATTGAAGTCAACACGAATCAATACTTTTTTATCTTTAAAGATTACATTGTCAATGGTTCTAAAGTTTTCGTTAAGTTTTGGCATATTTTCTCAATTAATTTTTTTTACAAAATTATTAAACTGTTTTTAATATAACGGAATTAAATTTACGTATTTTTAATCATTTATTCTAACACTACTTATTATCAATTGTTTATTATTGATAAAAAAAAGAATTATTTTATTTTATAAAATTTTTTGCTTCCGTGATTTAGATTATTTTTACATTTGAAAAATTTTTCATTATGGAACGAACCAATAAGACAAACTACACCTATCCAATAATCACCCTGACGACCTTATTTTTCATGTGGGGATTTATCACTGTTTTAAACGATATTCTAATTCCCTACCTGAAAGGTGTATTCGAACTCACACATTTTCAAGCGAACTTGGTACAGTTTGCATTTTTTGGTGCCTATTTCATCGGCTCGCTCATTTACTTCATCCTATCCCTGACTTTAGGCGACCCCATCAATAAAATAGGATATAAAAACGGTATCCTCATAGG
>CAIWVT010000213.1 GCA_903916135.1 uncultured bacterium | reverse complement strand
TTTTATTTATTTTTTATTTTCAAAGATAAGGTGTCACCTTGCCTTTTTTAGCATGAATGATACCAATTATGTTGCCTTTATAAATCCAAAATATTTCAGCAAAGATAAACATTTTCCCAATAACAATATATTTTCATTCAACAACATTTGTATTTTTCTCAATCAAATCTATATTCATACATAATTCAAGTCAAAATCCTTGTGGAGGAATCTTTAGAGCTGTTGGGATAAAGGCGATTTGAAACTTTGTAAATACCGCTAATACAAGCAAATAATAATCCTGAAACCCTCACATTTTTCCCTTGTGTACTTATCTTTCATAAGGATGTCGAAGAAAACATAACTGATGTCGAAAAAAAATGCACCGATGTCAAGAACAGTATGACTGATGTCGATAAAAAATGCACCGATGTCGAGAACGGTATAACTGATGTAGAAAAAAAATGTACTGATGTCGTTATAGGTATGACTGATGACGACAAAAAACATACCGATGACGAGAAAAAATATACTGATGACGAGAAAAAATGTACTGATTTCGTGAACGGCTTAACTGATGACGATAAAAAATATACCGATGACGCTATCGGTATGACCGATGACGAGAAAAAACATACCGATGACGAGAAAAAATGAACCGATGTCTTTCTAAAAACGTTAATTTTCTTATTCATAAAATTAACACAGATACGGTATCTGTAATAGTCCAATCCCGACATGTGCTTGTACGGGACAGGGAAATTGAACTATAACAGCTACTCTATCGGCATTATACCAAATGGAGTTTGGACTAAAACATAGTATGTAATGGTATAACAATACATGACAACCTAACAACAATCAATAACGACTAATGACCACCTAATAGCCAATAATGACCCTTAATGACAATAAATGACCACCAACCTGTCCCGCACACGCAGTGTCGGGATGACAATAAATGACCACCTAATGACTATAAATGACTATAAATGACTATTAATGACACAAAATGACCACCAAATGACCACCAAATGACCATCCTCAAGACATCTTATTCAAATCCGCATTGATGATTTTTAAGACAAAAACGGAATGGGGCAGGGCAAAGGACTGTTCTATTTCGACGGTGAGGGCGTGCATGACGTCGGTGTATTCGCCAAAAATTTGTGTGCTCATGCCGTTGGTTTGGACGATGAGGCTTTTGTAGGTGTTGATTCGCTTGATGAAATCGTGGATTTCGGGGACGAATTCTACTTGGAGGGGGTAGTAACTGATGTCTATGGATATCTTCATTGAAAATTATTTTTATTTTTGCAAAGATACAAAGAATATTTTTAGTAATTTTGAAACCGTTTTCTGAAGGCGAGAAATCGGCAGAAAAAATAGTATTTATTTATGAACGACGCGCTGCAATCGTCGCAGGAATGGGGGTTTGGGCACGTCATTAAAAAAAACAAAAGAAATGAGAAGAATTATTTTATTGATGAGTATTGGGGTGGTTGCGATGTTTTTGAGCAGTTGTTTGACGGTTGAAAAGAAACAATACACCTTTGAATTGAATGGCAAAGGCGCCGGGAAATTGACGATTAAGTATATCAACATTATGTCGAACGTTGATTCGGCGGGATATACGGAAGTGAAGGATTTTGAAGAACTGCTGACAAGCTATGTGATAGGCACGAAGGTGGAAGACGCGTATCCCGATGCAAAGGTGAGCGGCAAGCGTTTGTTTGAAGAAAATGGGGTGTTGTGTGGCGAAGTGATTGTTGATTTTCCGACGTTAGAAGCGGGACGTTTGTATCAATTTGACAGCAAAAGCCCCGTGATGTTTTATACGAGTTCGGTTGACGGGGAAACGTTTGTGGAATCGAACGGCACGTATGGCGGCGAAAAAATGCCTGTGGTGATGTTTGCTACCAAAATGAAAACCTTGACGATAACTACAAGCATAAGCAAACCATCGGATGAATCGTATGTGAGTTTGTTGGGTGAATATAAGAAGTCGAAGAAGTAAAGAGGAGGTTATCCTATAAAAAAAAGTCCTTGATTGTGGTCAAGGACTTTTTTTTATGGTATTGGGTTCAAGGTTTATTCGTCGCTTTTGGGTTTGGGGTTGCCGTCTTTTAGTCTGTCGAGCAATACTTTGTTGAAATCTTTTTCTGCCATAAATAGTGCTACCACCTTTTTGCTGCCTATCACTTTCTTGAATTTGGGATAGTATTCTTTTTTCAAATCTAATAGGTTTTGTTCTTGGGTGAGCTCAGAGTTGATGAGTTCGTCGGCTTGATCTTCGGTCAGGTTTTCGGCTTTGATGTCTTTGAGGGCTTTCAATTTTGGATTGTTTGCCTTGCGTAAAGCTTCTCTGCGGTCTTTAAATTCGTTGTAGAGGGGCCAAAATTTCTCTGCTTCGACAGGGGTTAGGTTGAGTTTGTCGCTGAGGAATGCCACTTTCATGGCGTCCACCTTTTCTTTTTTGTCTTGAACTTTTGGGTTGGGAGTGCCGGCGCTTTGTGCGTTAGCTACTCCGTTGGCGGACAACAAAAATGTTATCCACAGGATTCCGATTACTACTGCTTTTGTTTTCATGGTTTTTTGTTTTTGGTTAATTATTTATGGTCATTTGCTTTGCGTCATTTGCTTCGCGTCATTTACTTTGCGTCATTTGCTTCGCGTCATTTGCTTTGCGTCATTTTGTCATTGGTCATTAGGTTGTTTTCAATTGTAAATCCTTTTATAATATTTCAGGGTCAATATTTTCGTTGATAAGATATTCTAAGATGTCGTTGGCATGAAGGGTTGTGTCTGCGGCGAATTTGGTGTCTTCGTTTTGCTTGGTTGCTATGGTATCGTCCATCATCGCCAATGCCGATAAATCGTTGGGGTTGAAAAGGGCGAGGTTGTCGCTGCTCACTTCCAATAGGGTGGCTTCGTCGAGGTTTTCTTCGAGATAGGCAGCGATGGCGTCTTTATAATCGGAGACAATTGCTACTTGCGTTTCCTTGACTTCTTCTTTTGGAAGCAAAAACGTGAAGAGGAAAACCAAAGCAACGATAGCCGCCGCCACACTTGAGGTGTAAACCACAGCCCGAACCAAGCCTATTTTTCTAACTTTAGTAGGCGCATTGTGTTGAATCTTTTGTTGAATGAGAGAAGGCAAGTCGTTGAAATAATTTTCGGGAACGACAAAAGGGTTTTCCTTGCGGATACCTTTGATTTGGGACTCCGTGGCATGATTCGATGTTTCAGAATTTGATTTTATGTTGTCTTGCTTTTTCATGATAATGATACTTAGATTAAAATTAGTGGCAAAGGTTTAATCGTTGCGTAAATTATTTTCGATTTTTTTGAAAGCGATATGATAGGAAGCCTTCAAAGCCCCCTCACTCGTGTTGAGAATGGCGGAGATTTCTTCGTAAGGCAATTCGTCGAAGTAGCGCATATTGAATACCAAACGTTGGCGTTCGGGGAGCTTCAACAATGCTTTTTGCAACTTCAATTGAATCTCATCTGCCTGAAAAAAGTTGTCATCTATCAAAGAATTGGCGAGTTTTTGCTCCACACTGAAATACGGGATGAAATTCAGAATCTTTTTGTTTTTCAGGAACGCCAAAGCTTCGTTCACGGCAATGCGATAAATCCAAGTGGAAAGTTTAGATTCTTCGCGGAAGCTTTCAAAGTTGTTCCAAATCTTTAAGAAAACATTTTGAACGGTGTCGTTGGTATCTTCATGGGAAATTAAAATCTTACGAACCATCCAATAGATTTTTTCTTGATAGGCGTGCACCAACAAATTAAACCCCTGATGGGAGGAGTTTTTATTTCGAAGTTTTTGTATGATTTCTTCGTCTGATTGTGAGTGCATATTAAAATTTCTCTTTAGATAGTTTGAAATAATAAAGGTTTAAAACAACAAAACATTATATTATATGAAAAAAAAGATGTTACTTTGTTGTGCTTTTTAATAACGCTTATTATGAAAAAAATATTTTTGATATTAGTATCGCTTTCTTTGTTGGTTGCCTGCACATCAAAAAGAGAAAAAGCGATGCAGTTTAATAAATTAGGGATGAATAAAATGAGTCAAAATCAACTTAAAGAAGCCATTTTAGATTTCGACAAAGCTATTGATGCCGATCCCACTTTCGACCAACCGTATTATTATCGTGGCAACATGAAATTTAGTCTAATGGATTATCAAGGTGCTCTTGCCGATTATAATAAAGCTATCGAACTCAATTCGGGCTTTGCTGATGCCTATTATAATCGCGCTGAATTGTATCAATCCACCAATCAGCAAGACAAAGCTTGTGCTGATTGGAAGAAAGCGAAAGAATATGGTCGCATTAATCTGTCGGATAAACTAAGGCACTGTAATTAATTACACATTGAAACGGATGTGCATTATATCGCCTTCTTCAACGATATAATTCTTTCCTTCGACATGGAATTTTCCTGATTCTTTGCAGGCATGTTCGGTGCCTAAAGTGACAAAGTCATTATATTTCATCACTTCTGCGCGTATAAATCCTCGTTCAAGGTCGGAATGGATAACGCCCGAAGCTTGCGGGGCAGTCATCCCTGATTTGATGGTCCATGCTCTTGCTTCTTTGGGTCCTGCGGTGAAAAAGGTGCGAAGATTTAAGAGGCTGTAAGCAGATTTTATTAATTTGTTGACGCTTGGCTCCGTCAATCCCACATCATTCAGAAATACTAATTGGTCTTCTAAGGTTTCCAATTCGGCAATATCAGCTTCCATTTTCCCGGCAACGATAAGCACTTCGGTGTTTTCGTCTTTCACGGCTTCTTTCAGTTTGTCCACATAACTGTTCCCGTTCACGGCAGAAGCATCGTCCACATTACACACATACATCATTGGCTTTTCAGTCAAAAGGCACAAATCGCGAACAAGTCTTCGGTCTTCTGCAGGAATATCCAAGGTGCTCGCTGACTCTAATGATTCCAAATGCGTTTTATATTTCGCTAATACTTCCAAGGTGCGTTTGGCTTCTTTATCGCCTGTTTTTGCTAACTTCTCCGTACGAACTATTTTGCGTTCAATCAAATCCAAATCGTTAATCTGTAATTCCAAATCAATGATTTCTTTATCACGAACGGCATTGACAGAACCTTCGATGTGTGGAAGATTTTCATCATCAAAACAACGAATCACATGGATGATAGCATCTGTTTGCCGTATGTCGGACAAGAATGAATTTCCGACGCCTTCTCCTTTGCTCGAGCCTTTCGTCAAACCGGGGATGTCCACAATTTCGACCGCTGCATGAACTACTTTCACAGCTTTTACTAATTTTTCTAAGACAAACAAACGTTCGTCAGGCACGTTTACTATTGCTATATTCGACTTGTTCGAACTAAAAGCAAAGTTCGTTATCTGTCCTTTTGTATTCGACATACAATTAAAGATGGTAGTTTTGCCGCAATTTGCCAAACCAATTATTCCACAATTCAAACCCATAAATCTTTATTTTTTTGCAAATGTAACCATTTTTGCTTGTTGTATGGATATGCACATAAAAATTAATCTTAAATAGATTTTTAAATAGCAGAAATTCAAGCTATTTAAAAACTTATTCATTTTTTTTGAACAACGATGCTCCATAACAAGAAAAAGTTCTATATTTGAAAAAAAATATTTATGCTTACAAACGACGATTTAAAAAACATTGCAACCCAAGTCAGACGCGACTTGTTGCGCATGATACATGCAGTAAATTCAGGTCATCCGGGAGGTTCTTTGGGATGCACAGATGTCATAACCTGCTTATATTTTTCAGCGATGGAACACGATCCGAAATTTAATATGGATGGAAAAGATGAAGATATTTTCTTTTTATCCAACGGACATCTTTCCGCAGCTTGGTATAGCGTCTTAGCCCGTTCGGGTTATTTTCCCGTATCGGAATTGGCATCCTTTCGCAAGTTGAACACCCGTTTGCAAGGTCATCCCACGCCTGCTGAACATATTCCAGGCGTTCGTATGGCTTCGGGTTCATTAGGTCAAGGCATGTCGAATGCTATTGGGACTGCTTTGGCGAAGAAGTTGAATAAAGACACGCATTTGGTGTATAGCCTGCACGGCGATGGCGAGTTGCAAGAAGGTCAAATATGGGAAGCTGTCATGTATGCTGCTGCTAAGAAGGTGGATAATTTGATTTCCATTATTGATTGCAACGGCAAACAAATTGATGGTCCTGTGGACGAGGTGTTGTCATTGGGTGATTTACATGCCAAATTCACAGCGTTTGGTTGGAAAGTTTTGGAGATGAATGGCAACAATATTCCGGAGGTGATAGATATGCTTAAAATTGCCAAAGCAAATACTTGTAAAGGGCAACCTATCGTTATCTTAATGAAAACCGAGATGGGTTTCGGTGTTGATTTTATGATGGGCACACACAAATGGCACGGTGTGGCTCCTAACAATCAGCAGTTGGCAGATGCTTTGGCACAGTTGCCCGTTACACTTGGTGATTATTAATCGAACTCATACATAATGAAATATCCTATCTTGAAATTCTTTCTGTTATTCTTTTGCAGCCTATTGTTGTCTGTAAATGTTTTTTCGCAAGTCATCACTAAGGAAAAAGAAAAGCCGAAACCTATCACCCGCATTCTTTTTGTATATGATGCTTCACAAAGTATGTTGGGCGAATGGCAGAGCGACAGAAAGATTTCTATCGCCAGCAAACTCATGTGTGAATTGTTAGACAGTTTGCGCAACGTGCCCGATTTGCAATTGGGTTTGCGCGTTTACGGGCATCAAAAAACTTTCCCCCCCCAAGATTGCAATGATTCTAAACTCGAAATCCCGATAGGATATTTCACCATTGATAAGATTAAAAACAAACTGAAAACCATCAATCCAAAGGGAACTACGCCCATTGCCGCCTCGCTCGAAGCGGCTGGCTACGACTTTCCTCCTATGGATAATTGTCGCAACATCATTGTATTGATTACTGATGGTTTGGAAGAATGTGGCGGCGATCCCTGTGCCGTTTCTTTGTCTTTGCAAAAGAAAGGCATCGCGTTGAAGCCATTTATTATAGGTATAGGGAGAAATTTTAAAGAATCCTTCGATTGCGTCGGGACTTATTTTGATGCCACTACGGAGAAGGACTTCAGCAATGCTTTGAAGGTCGTCATTTCTCAAGCTTTGAACTCGACTACCGCTCAAGTGAATCTGTTGGATGCTTACGGGAAACCTACCGAAACCAATGTTGGCATGACCTTTTATGATAATTTCTCCGGCAGTATTAAATATAATTTCGTTCAAACCCTCAACAATATGGGTTTGCCCGACACCCTTGTGCTCGATCCTTTGCTTGCTTATAATATTGTTGTGCACACCATTCCTCCAGTTTCCAAAGACAGCGTGGTCATCACTCCGGGCAAGCATACCACCATTCCTATTGATGCTCCTCAAGGCATGATGGAGTTGAAATTGAGTGGTAGCAGCGCATCTTCTGTAAAGAACCTTAATTGCATTGTGCGCAAAAAAGGCGAGATGGAAACCCTCAACGTGCAAACCTTTGATCAAAAGACAAAATACATCACCGGCAAGTATGATTTGGAAGTCTTGAGTCTACCGCGTCTGCAAATCAAAGACGTTGACATCAAACAAAGCTATACCACTTCCGTTGAAATCCCCATGCCGGGCATTGTCGTCATTCAGCCCAGCATGAGAGGCTTTGGTTCCATCTATCTCGAAGAGAACAACAAACTTACCATGATTTACACCTTGAACGAAGATGGTGAGCAAGAGACTTTATATCTGTTGCCAGGCAAATATCGCGTGATATTCCGTTCGAAATTTTCAACCAAAGCAATTTATACCCTCGAAAAATCATTTAAAATAGAATCCGGTGTGACCACCAGAGTTAATTTTTATTAATACATACACATGAGAACATATCAAAAAATTGGAGAAAAAGACACACGTTCAGGTTTTGGCGAAGCGCTGTTGGAACTTGGCAGAAACAATTCGAATGTAGTCGCGCTGTGTGCCGACTTAATCGGGTCCTTGAAGATGGACGCTTTTGTCAAAGAATTCCCCAATCGCTTCTTTCAGGTTGGCATTGCAGAAGCGAATATGATTGGCATTGCTGCCGGCTTGACTATAGGGGGTAAGATTCCTTTCACAGGCACCTTTGCCAACTTCTCTACGGGCAGAGTCTATGACCAAATTCGTCAATGCGTGGCTTATTCAAACAAAAACGTAAAGATTTGCGCTTCCCATGCCGGCATCACCCTTGGCGAAGACGGCGCCACCCATCAAATCATGGAAGACATTGGGCTGATGAAGATGTTGCCCAATATGGTCGTCATCAATCCTTGTGATTTCAACCAAACCAAAGCTGCCACTATGGCTATCGCCGAGCATGTAGGTCCTGTTTATCTCCGTTTCGGACGTCCTAAAGTTCCTGTGTTTATTCCCGAAGATGAGCCTTTTGTGATTGGCAAAGCTTTGCAGCTTACGGAAGGTAAGGATGTCAGCATCTTCGCTACGGGGCATCTTGTGTGGAAAGCACTCGAAGCCGTTCATATCCTGAAAGAAAAAGGTATCGAAGCTGAGCTTATCAACATACATACCATCAAACCTCTGGACAATGAAGCCATTCTGAATTCTGTTGCCAAAACGCATTGCGTGGTTACTGCCGAAGAACACATGATGAACGGCGGATTGGGCGACAGCATTGCCCAACTCTTGGCAAGAAAACTACCCACGCCCCTCGAGATGGTTGCTGTGGACGACAAATTTGGCGAAAGCGGCACCCCCGACGAGCTGATGACGAAGTTTGGATTAGACACTGTGAATGTGGTGGAGGCTGTTTTGAAAGTTATCGGGAGAAGGTAAACTGTGGTAAGTGAAGTGCCATTTTATGCCTCTACGAATTACGAATAATGCCACTCCGAATTCCGAATGATTGCTCCTAAGTTAAGTTTACAAATCATCATCCTTAAATCTTAAATCAAAAATCTAAAATCTCAAATCAACATGCTTCAACAAGACAATCATTTTCAAATCATCCTTTATGTGGCTGATCAGGCTAAGAGTCGCGATTTCTACGAAAAGATATTGGGCTATGAACCCATCCTCGACGTGCCGGGCATGACCGAATTCCTATTGAACCCCATGTGTAAACTTGGTCTGATGCCCGAAAGCGGCATCGACAAAATATTACAAAAGAGCACCAAACATCCCTCCCTTGGCAATGGCATCCCCCGTTGCGAACTTTATCTGATGGTGGAAAACCCTGCCCTCAGTCAGCAAGCAGCCATACTACACGGAGCCAAACACGTCAGCGATGCCGCCTTGCGCGATTGGGGACATGAAGTAGCCTACGTGCAAGACTTCGACGGACACATCATCGCCTTCGCCAAGCGGACTTAGGCATCCACGTCGCGATACTGTTGTATCTTGTCCGACTCGATTATCGTTACGCCTGTCGCTTCTTTTTTCGCCTCGGCTATCATCGCTTTCACCACCAAGGAGGCTTCCACACCTCTATATTTCAACAAACGCCCTACCAACAAATAGCCAAACGCGCGCATCATTGCCTTCGCCACGGTCTCTCCTAATCGCTTCTCGCCCCGCTCGCCTATCAAAAAGGATGGACGAAATATCAACAAACGTTTCAAATGTGCGGCTTGCAAATCTTCTTCCACCTTGCCTTTGGTATGTAGATAAAAATTTCCCGAGTTGGCACTTGCGCCAATAGACGAAATATACGCAAAGCGTTCCGCGCCCCAACGCTGTGCCATTTCTGCAATCGAAATAACATAATCGTGGTCTATAGTATAAAAAATCGCTTTACTCCGCGCCTTTTTTATCGTGGTGCCCAAACAGCAAAACACATGTTCGACATCTGTGCCTTCCATCGTATCCAAACTTTTAAAATCTATGACTCGTTCATTCAACTTCGGATGTTGAAGCCCCGTAGGCTGCCTCACCCATGTTTCAACTTCTCTATAATCAGCATCTTTCAACAATTGATGCATACACAGTGAGCCGCACATCCCTGTGGCGCCCACAACCAAAGCTTTGTATTTTTTTTCCATGATGTAAAAGTACACAATAATTATCAGTAACACGAAAAAAAAATCCATTTATCAAACTAAATGATTTAGAAACACCAAGAAATCTTCAAATAGTTGTTTAAGGACTTGGATGTAGTACCGATACGGTATTTGTAATAGTCTGATAACGAAACTATAATCCTCGTAGAAGTCTATAGAGGACAAATTCATGTCTATAGAGACCATATTCATCTCTATAGAGAGGTCATTAATCTCTATAGAGACTTCATTAATGTCTATAGAGAGGTCGTTAATGTCTATAGAAACCTTATTCATGTCTATAGAGAGGTCGTTAATGTCTATAGAGGACAAATTCATCTCTATAGAGAGGTCGTTAATGTCTATAGAGGACAAATTCATCTCTATAGAAAGGTTGTTAATCTCTATAGAGACCTTATTCATGTCTATAGAGAGGTCGTTAATCTCTATATAAGACTAATTGTACGCTGTCTTTAGAGAATTAATAAAAAGAAAAATATCAGTATAATATCTTGTTTATATGTGTTTTATAGCGGTCGTATAGTTCTGTCTTGAGATAAAAGTGATTATTTTTATTTTTTTTTAATTATATGAATTTTATTTTGCTTACATTTGTTGCCGAAAATAATCATAAAAAAATATAGAATATGCAACCAAAATTAGAAGACAAGACAACTTTATCGCGATTCGTAGCAAATAGTTTTGAGCCCGATAAACCCAAATTTATTGAAAGATTTACACGGTATGAAGATCCTTTTTTGGTAAACACTATTGTTTTGATAGTGGAATGCGAAAACATAGTAGCTACTTCTTTTTATCTGACACAAAGCAAGACTTTGACAGGTTTGCTGATAACGACCGCAATTAGCGTTAGAACAGATTTGGACGATTTTGAAATTTATGCTATTAATGCAGGCGATGCATTGAATATTAGTTGGAAGGATATGGGAATTAAGGCGGTGAGGGATTGTATTTCGAGGAAGAATATGGAAGGAATTGCTCCTGCAATGACGGTGTTGAATGCTAATATTTCGGCAAATGAAGTTGCTTTGACAGCACAAGGGATGACGCAAGCTAAATGGGACGGATTGTTGGCGAAGGTGGAACAGGTGAGGCTGCTGAATGAGAAACAGAATAAAATGGAGGGCGATAAGGAAGAGGCTGTGGCAGCAAATCATCAGAAGTTTGATGATATGTGGGCTGTTACGATGAATATATGCAGAGCAGGGAAGGCGATTTTTAAGGGTCAAGTTAGAGCAAATGAATATACGATAGCTACTTTGCTGAAACGGATTCGTCATGATGGCAGTTCTCCTGACGCTATTGCACAACGGAAAGCTGAACAGATGGCAGCTATGATAGGAGAATGGAATTTGACGGTGAAGGATTTTGGTTTGGTGGATAGTTGGATAGAGGATGCTGAGGTGGAAATTGTTGGTACGGATTATAAGTTGCCTACGGATGATGAGGGAAAATTGTTGGTGGATTTGAAGGAAGGACCATATAACGTGATTATCAGAAGAGCTACCTACGAGGATGTTGTGATTGGTATAGTGATTAAAGCTGGGGAGACGACGACGACGGTGGTGGAGTTGAAGGGGTTGGAGTAGAAAATTGTCTGAACCGCTGATTTGTTTGATTGATATGATTTTTATGATAAGAATAAATTGGCAGGAGATGGGAATTAAAAATGAAAAATGAAAAATGAAAAGTTATGACCCTAACCCTCCCGACCTGCGGTACGGGACAGGCTTTGAAAAAAGGGGCTATAATGGGGAGGGATATAATTTGAAAGGTGAGGACGCTGATTTGTATGATTTAATTTACCACAATAGGCACAAAAGAACACAATAATTTTTAGTCGGGGCGCGACTTGAAGTCGCACTCCGACTTTTAAACGCTTAAAAATAAAATATAATGAGTGGAGTTCAGAGACCACTTTAAAAATAACGAGCTTGTTCCAACAAAGCAATATGTAGGGGGCGGTAACCTGAAAAGCCTTATGAGTAGGGGAAACTAAAAATGAAAAATATGAAAAAAGTATTATTCTTGCTATTAGGTCTTATCATTTGCAATTTAATATTTGCTCAACAGTTTAATCCTACTGTAATATCAAACGGAGGAGGTTTGATGAGCAATGCAAACGCAAAATTAACCTTCACTATTGGTGAAGCGGTTACAGGCGATGTAAGCAATGCTTCAGCCATCTTTACACAGGGATTTCAACAAAAATGGATAGTTGGGACAGGAATAGATGACATAAAACCCAATAGTTCTATAGTTGTGTATCCTAATCCTGCTTCCGATATCATTAATATAAAGTATGAAAAAGGAAATCAGGGAAAAACCACCATTGAAATAATGGACGTTAACGGTAGAATCCTGTTGCATCAAAACATGAAAAATAATTCAACAGAAACCCAAATAAACTTTGCTGAATACGAAGAAGCCATTTATTACATAAGAATTACTTCATCTACAGGTAAGTTATTGGGGACTTATAAAATTCAAAAAATAAAATAATATAAATCATCAAAAAAACGAAACAAATGAAAAAAACAATTTTACTCTTAGTTTTCAATTTATGTGCTTTATCAATGATGTATGCACAAGGTCCTTTTAAATACCAGGCAGTATTAAGGGATAACGCGGGCACTATTTTGCCAAATAAAAATGTTGGATTACGATTATCCATATTACAAGGCACAACTCCCACTACGGTTTATCGGGAAGAACAAAATAAAACATCAGATCAGTTCGGAATTATAAATGTAGAAGTTGGAACTGGTTCTGTTTTGAGCGGAAATTATATAACTATTGATTGGGGAGTAGTGAATAACCAATTACAAGTAGATATTGATATGAATGGTGGAACTACATATACCTTGTTAGGGACATCGCCTATTCTATATGCTCCTATTGCAAATTATGCTGTAAAAGCTGGTGGAGCAACTTTTCCGGCAGGGTTGATTATGCCCTTTGGTGGAGATGTAAACAAAATACCTGCCGGATGGCTGCTTTGTGATGGAAGGGCAGTAAGCAGAACACAATATGCCGATTTATATTTTGCAATTGATATAAATTGGGGTGCAGGAGATTTAACATCCACTTTTAATTTGCCTGATTTACGTGGGCAATTTTTACGTGGGATGGATAGTACAGCAGGCGTTGACCCGGATGTATTATCAAGAACTGCTAAATATAGTGGAGGTAATACTGGAAATAAAGTTGGAAGTTATCAAACTGATGATTTTAAAAGTCATCGACATGGTGATAATATTGGGTGGAGTAATCCACAAAATATTGGATATGCAAACACACCTGGTCTGGTTGGATTCACAATTGGTTCTGATACATATTCTACATATATGGGCGGAAATGAAACCCGTTCAAAAAATGCTTATGTACTTTACATTATAAAGTATTAGAGGTAACATTAAAAAGGAAAGGTTTGCCCTCATATCGGGCAAGCCTTTTTGCTTTACAAAACCTTAGTAGAAATGAATGATATAACAGCACCCTTGACCTTCTTAGCTTATTCAATTCAATCAAAAAACGTTCATAGTGAAAAGAAAGTAATAAGGTTGGTTTTTGGGTGGGTTTGGGTATTCTACTAAGGTTTTTTAACCCCAAACCCCTTAAAAAGGGGCTATAACAGGGCGGGATGTAATTGGTAGGTTTTCGCAAATCGGATAGTCATCTGATGACTTGGAGTCATCTGATGACTGGGGCAATATATTTCGCCCCTAAAGGGGCTTGGGTGTGTGGGGGGTGGCATTTTTACCCCGACCTATCGGTCGGGACTACAAACATTTCACCCCTAACGGGGTTTGAGGGAAGGAAAAGAGAAGGTTTAGAAGGTTGGGAGGTGTTGGTGGTTGGGTATTCTACTAAGGTTTGGGAAGATGGGGAAGAAGGTATATCAGTAATCAGTTATCAATTATCAGTTATCAATTATGAGGTTTCGGGTGCGAAGTTGCAAACTTCGCACAACAAATTTGAATTAAGATGCCAAATTGTATAGTGGTAGGAGACGCAGCGTGCTGCGTCTATACAGATGGCGGATATGGTAGAGACGCAAAATTTTGTGTCTCTACATGCGGCGGATTTTATGTGAGGATGTGGGCGGTTCGTGAATCGAAATGGGCGGTTCGTGAATCGCCCCTACGCGGTATGTAATGGAATAAACATTTTATAAGTCTGGAAATTTGAAATATTTATTGGATAAGAATTTATGTGTAGCATATAAGAAAATTGTTTTATTTTTGCAAAAGAAAGACAAATCATGCAAAATGAAAAGAATCACCAGCCTCGAACATCAGTATATTTCTGAAGTATTAGATAACGAATTTCGTACTTCAAAGAAAAGCATATTCAATCAAAGGCTTGAGCACGCTTTTGTTGAAAAGTTTAACATTGGCTATGCGATAGCGCACAACAATGGCACCTGCACCATGCACACCGCCCTTGCGGCATTGGGCGTAGGGGCAGGGGATGAGGTGATTGTGCCCGCGCTCACCATGGGAAGCCCCACATTGGCGGTCTTGCATAACAATTCCGTGCCCGTTTTTGCAGATATTTCTCCCGACACTTTCACCTTGGATGCTGCATCTGTGCGCCGCTGCATCACCCCGCGCACCAAAGCCATCCTATCCGTTTCCCTCTATGGTTTGCCTCCCGATTATGACGCGCTACTTGATGTGTGTCACGAGCACAATCTCTATCTGATAGAAGATAATGCGCAATGTTTTTCGGGCAAATATAAAGGCAAGCTGGTGGGCAGTTTCGGGCAGTTCGCCTCCTATAGTTTTCAGGGCAGCAAACACCTCACTTCGGGTGAAGGAGGCATGTTGATTACGTGCGATGCGCTGCTTGCCCAAAAGGCTCGCCAATTTTGTGGTTTGGGATTCAACGGCTTGACGGCAACGGGCAGCACCCTGCAACGCGAAACTTTACAGCAACCCGATTTCGACAGACATATCACTTTAGGTTATAATTTCAAGATGTCGGAACTTTGCGCTGCCGTGGCATTAGCCCAAGTGGAACGTGCCGATGAATTGGTGGAACAGAAGAAAACGGTGGCGAAGCTGTTTCACGAAGTGGTGAAAGATTGCGATTTTCTCGTCCCGCAAGCGCAACCCGAAGGCTACGAAAACGTTTATTGGACATACGCCATGATGCTGAAAACTGAACATTCCAAAACAGATTGGCAACGTTTCCGAGCCTTATTTCTAAAAAACGGTGGCGATAGTTTTTATGCCGCTTGGAAACTCACCTACAACGAGCCGTTTTTTCAGAACGTAGTGCAACAAGACCCACGGGTGTGGCAGCAGTATCAAAAAAACTTATGCCCGAAGGCAGAATTCGTCCAGCCGCGCCTCATCCAACTAAAAACAAACTATTGGGACCTTGCAGAAGCTGAGCAGCAGGCAGAAATATTATATAAGACGAGTCGCGAATTTCAGTAAGGAAATAGAAAATTTATATAGTATAAATATATTATTGTTAGCATGTTATCAATTGAATAAATTTATATTGAACCATAGTATTTTAAAAAGTGTTATTTTTGCAGGAAATATTACTTTTTTTCGAAACAACCATTAATGGAAAAGACTTCATTTTCAAAAATCAAATACTATCGTTCGAACTACGGACGGATAATTGAGAATTTTTTTTCGCTCTCTGTTTTGAATGCTGTTTCCTTTATTTTTCCATTGATTACTGTTCCATATCTGGCAAGAGTTCTTGGTGCCGAAAAATTCGGTATCGTTTCGTTTGCCACCGTAGTGATACAATATTTTATGATATTTACCAGTTTCGGGTTTGGTTTTTCCGCCACTCAGCAGATTTCTATCAATCAACAAAACAAAAAAAAGGTGTCTGATATATTTGCGGCAGTAATATTTGTAAAGTTGTTCATCTCCGTTTTATGTGCTGTGGTTCTCTTGCTGTTGATAGTGTTTTTCGCAAAATTCCATAACAATTCTATGGTATTAATCTATGCCTTCGGCATGGTGATAGGCGATGCTTTGGTTCCTGTTTGGCTTTTTCAGGGAATGGAAAAGATGAAATTCATCACCATCGTCAACTTGGTGTCGAAGTTGATTTTCACACTGCTTATATTTGTATTTATTCGTTCAGAAGCTGATTTTTTATACGTAACTCTTCTCAATTCATTTGGTTATTTGGTTGCCGGATTACTCAGTTTTATTATCGCGTATAGATTATTTAAACTCGAAATGGTTTTTCCAAAGATTACTGAAATTAAAAAACAATTGATAGAGTCGTGGCCTATATTTGTTTCTACGTTCAGTATAAATATATATCGAAATATGAATGTTTTGATTTTAGGATTATTTACCAATATGACACTTGTAGGCTATTATTCTTCTGCCGAAAAGGTAATTAAGGGGATGCAGTCTTTTGCGTCGCCATTGTCCGATGCGTTATTTCCCTACATAAGTAAACGCTTTGCAAAAAACACTGAAGGCAGTAATATAAAGGTGTTATTCCGATTGGGTAGCTATTATTTTGTGGGATTAGCGGCTCTTTCTGTGTTGTTTTTGATTTTTGCCAAGCCCATCGCAACGGTTTTTTTAGGGCAAAAATTTATAGCTTCCATTCCCGACATTCAGATAATGAGTTTTGTGATCATGTTTGGCGGAATGAACTATTTGTTAGGTATAGTGGGTTTGGTAAATATGGGTTTTAAAAAGAAATTTATGGTGTTTGTTGCCATAACTGGTGTTATAAGCATCATCAACCTGTTTTGGCTTGTTTATTATTTTGCCGACAAAGGCGCATCTGCTTCTATGCTGATAAGCGAATTTGTACTTTTTGTATTGCTATCTGCTTTTATACTAAAACTTAAAAAAGTCAATGGATAATCTAAACGAAACTTTGCACAAACAGCCCTCAATAGCTATCGTTATTCTTAATTGGAACGGGCATGACGATACTGTGGATTGTTTGAAAAGCCTTGCTGAATGTGCGTATAATAATTTTGAAATACTATTGGTGGATAACGCATCTGAAGACAATTCAATTGCTATTATCAAAGACCGACTACAGGTTTACAACCAACAAACAACTGAGAGGAAATATCAACTTGGTGAAAAGACAACAAACTCTGAATCGGATGATGATGCTATACAAATCACATTTATTGAAAATGTTGATAATTATGGTTTTGCAAAAGGGAATAATATTGGCATTAAATATGCAATGAACCACAGTGTCGAATACGTGCTTCTTTTGAATAACGATACCACGGTTGGTAAAGATTTCTTACAAGAGTTGATGAGTTTTTTCGCTACGCATAATGATTATGCTGTTGTAACTCCACAAATTCGTTATTATGATAAACCGGATTTTATATGGAATTGTGGAGGCAAACTCAGCAACTTTGGCACTCGTAAATATTTTTTTGATGATAAACATTATTCTGAATTGCCCAATAAAAATCATTTAGATATTAGTTTTATCACAGGTTGTGCTCTTATGGCAACAGCCGATGTGCTCAAAACATTTGGACCGCTTTCCGAGGATTTCTTTTTCGGGGAGGAAGACTACGAGTTTTCTATGCGGATGAAGGAAAACCATGTAAAAGTCGCCTGTGTTCTGCCATCAGTAATATATCACAAGGTGAACTCATCAATTTCGAAGGCTTCTGATAGTGCAATAGGGAAAATATACATTCATTATCTGAATCGTTTTATCAATATGAGAAATTATTTCCCTCGTTGGAAATGGCTATTGTGGCGGCGCGTTTATTTGTTTTATATTTCTGTGCTTTTAAAAAACAAGCATAAGATTAAATGTAAAACTATTAGAAAATTTAATAAACGGTTGCTTGCTGATTCTGCGACAATGATTAGAGTGGGTAAGCAGACTTTTGAATATTATATTAAATATAATTTTGATTGATGAAAATAACCGAATCTTTATCAAAAGTAAAACTTGATTCAACTACATTTCATGTTTTCTTTACTATGCTTTTGGTTGGCATCATACCATTCGCCAAGTTTTTGGTTACTTATTCCATTGTGTTATGGGTCATCAGCGCAGTAATTCTTATGATTGTAAAAAAAGACACCATAAGCAACTTCAATTTGAATTTCGGAATCATAGTTAGTTTGCTGCTGTTCATTATATTTGCTATCGGGTTTTTTTATTCTAATAATAAAGAATCTGCTTCATTTGATTTGCAAGTAAAAACTTCATTGCTTATCCTTCCTCCCATTATTTATTTATTACGCGATTTTTATAAAAAGTATTTCAATCAGATTCTGATTGTTTTTGTTGTAGCCAATATACTTGCCGGAATTGTTTGTCTGTTTTTGGCTTTTTATCATTCACTGCAAATTAGCGATGGTTCGCTTATCTTTAATAGCAAGGTTCCAGGCATATTTGAAGATTTGAATACCAAACATCCAACCTATTTTTCTTATTCCTATTTTTCTTTTTTCAAACATCCTGCTTATTTCTCCATGTATTTGGTGTTAAGCATTTTTGTGATTGTCTATTTTATCCGTAATTCTTATTGCATCCTAAAGAGTAAAATAAAGAACCGGTTTATATATTTTTCTGCAATCACATTTTTAACCTTAATCATTTACTTTTTAGAATCAAAAACAGCTTATGTAACATTATTTTTAATACTTTTAATTTACAGTATAAGTTATGTGATACAACAAAAACAATGGGTTTGGGGTGTTGCGATAATTCTCTCCATAATAATTATAAGCGTTATAGGATTTACTCACAACTCGCGTTTTTATTATGTCAAATCTGCAATTAAAAACCAAAAGGGTTTTGTTGATGCCATACAAAAAAAAGATTACCAAGGTCTTATTGATAATTATGGTATTGATAGAATTCCGATTTGGATGATTTCAGGAGAAATTATTGCTGAAAACAGTATCTTTGGAGTTGGTTCTGGAGATGTGTCCGATGCCTTAATGAAAAAATACAAGGAATATAAACTCCAAAGCCTTGAAAAAAAC
>CAIWVT010000212.1 GCA_903916135.1 uncultured bacterium | reverse complement strand
ATCAATATTTCACTTCTTCTAATAACGCATCACCACATTTAAAGGATGGTAATATAATTCTTACCAAGATCTATGCTTATAAAGTAATTCCCTCTCAAGGATTCTCAATTAACAAACTTCACAATTTCTCAATTGAATCAGATATTAAAGTTTCCCAAAATTTTTTAGCAACAACAAATTTTAATATTTCAAAAATTGGCATTAAGAGTAATTTAATTGATAATTTCTTAATTAATAATATTTCTCTTTCTGTTTTTTTCAACAAAGCGAATGAGTCGAATTGTGTTATTGACACTTTTCTTTATAATGCACAGTATCCAGAATCAAAATCTTCAGATATAAGTTCATCAATCTTTGCTTCCTTAGAAAATAAACATTTTTCTGTTTTTCCGGAATTGAAATTACCACTTCCTTCTGTTTATTATGATAGGGATTTTAAAAATCTTCTTTTAAAATACAACTTTTTTTCTAGTTTGCCTATTGACAATCAAATCAAAATAAATTATATATTTACAGTAAATCAGATCATTGATAATCATGACATTCTATTTTCATCCAAAATAATCAGAATTTTCATGTTATATGTTTTGCCGTCTATTTTTCTTTGTGTAGTCATCTTATTCCTTGTTTTTTATGGGCGACCTAAACTAATGACCTTGTGCATTGAAGGATATTTAGATTCCTTTGAAATTATTGATTTTAGAACTGTAGGAAGATTAATTACTCCCTTCAAACCCTGGGATTCCGAAAAGCAAACGATTGATTTTATCCCAGCGCAAGGAGAAATATTTTACAAATCCAATAATTATATGTTCAATTGGAATCTCCCGATCTATATGAAAATTAGAGAAAATTCGATTCCAGAAGGATTTGATGTGTTTTTGAAAAATACTACAGATGATTTGAAAGAATTCGGGTCAGGAATTGTAATGCCTGTAATCAAAGATAAGGATAATATTTTCTCGTATGTGATTTGTATCCGGCAAAATGATATAACTCAAAAGATAACAATTCCAAAGCTAGTAAAGATTGAAATTGAAGCTGAAGCATCCAGATCAATAATCAACGTAAAATCAAATTTACGAACAAGTATAGAATATAATTTTCACATAGGAGAGGATTTAGGTGATGTTTGGGTCGGGTTTGATCCTGGCACGACTGGATCATGTGTCGCGGTTGGGAGTTCAGCAGATAACATACTTTTAGGGGAAGATAAGGCAAAAAATAATATTATCCCTTCAATAATAGTATTTGAAAAATCAGAGAACTATCGTCCAAATGGCAATGTGATTCCCGAGAAGATATATAAACATGGCTCTGCAGCACAAGCTGTCTATCCAATTGTAAGCAAATACAAAGGATTTCAATCATTAAAAAAATTACTTGGCTTTAAAGATATCAAAGAGGTTGTTTTTGACAACAAGGAAAAATTGCAATTAAAAGGTAAAGATCTAGCGGGTCTTCTTGTTAAAGGTCTTTATAAGGATATCACAAATTATTTTACAAGACCAAATTGGAATGCAGATGACTACAAACGAAATGGCATGTTTAATCCTTTACGTGCAGTAGTTGCAATTCCTAATAATTGCACCATCAGCAAAATTCAAGATACGGTGGATTGTATCAGAAACCTAAATCAATTCAAGGAAATCAGATATGTATATGAGGCTGAGGCAGTTTTATTTTATTATCTTTCACACTTTAGTAAACTTTGTCAAGGTGAAAGGCCATTGACTTCTGAAACTATACTGGTGTTTGATATGGGGGGGGCCACTATCAATGCTACAATTGTTACCGCAAATAAAACAATGGTGAATAAAAGGCCAAAATATGATATTGATTTCCTGGGTAAAATTGGTTATGGAATTGGCGGTGATACAATAGATTACTGTATTGGAAAGTTTCTTTTAAGCTTCAAAGATGAATTCCCTAACTTTTCAGGAATCAATATGTTTTCAAATAAAATTGAATTAGCTCAATTAGCTTTTGAAGTCAAGGTTCAGATTATTGAAAACTATTATCGCGATATGGATTATCTTATTACAGCTTTTAACCTTGCTAAAATAATTAA
Organism: uncultured bacterium; assembly: GCA_903916135.1. Lineage (GTDB taxonomy): Bacteria > Bacteroidota > Bacteroidia > Bacteroidales > CAIWKO01 > CAIWKO01. The sequence goes on along the minus strand of CAIWVT010000212.1, from coordinate 5,246 downwards.
TGACAACCTGAAACTTTCAATTAATATTGATGATGAAACAAGTGAGATGTACGGTTATTTCAAAAGAAAGTCTGGTAGGTTTAAATTATTTGACCATCCACTTTTCGTCAATACGATATATAAAAATGTAAATGATGCTATCATGGAGGTTATTGAACTTTCTGGTAATGCAAGTATTGATAAAGTAATTTTTTCGGGTAGAAGTACTTTATTTCCCAAGATAAAGGAGACTGTTGAGGAACAATTGACAGCGAAAACAGGTAAAGTAAAAAGTATTGCACTTAACCTTGAAGAATCAAAGGTCGCAGTTGCTAAAGGTGCATGCTGGTATGGAATAAATAAGAATTCCATAATCCTCAATAACCTTAAAACAAATGCAGCGTTTGGGTTTAAAAAAACAAACTCTGCTGACAAAACAGATGTGAAATTTATAGAATTAGTTGAAATGGGTTGCACTTTTGATATTCGAAGTGAAGGTGTTGATTCATTTCAAGGAGTTATAGATCATATTGATGATTTTGCTTTTGATGGCGGAAAAGTTAACTTTTACCAGGTTATGGGAAAATCTGCCGACAAAATCCTAGCTGAGGGGCAAAAGCATAAATTTAGCAAAATCGCTAGTATTAACCTTGATCAGGTTACTTCAAAAATTGCAATGAAGGTGAATGAAAATGATGATGTAGAATGTGCAGTTGTTCTGCAGTCATCTAGAAAAATTATTGAGAAAGGGGAAGTGGCTGATCAGGAGATTGATGAGGCTAATGAAGAACATTATACATGGATTGTAAAATAAATGTTTGAAAAAATGAATAAACCTTTAACCTTACTCTTTTTAGGCCTTTTTTTGGCGCTTCAGTTACAATCACAAAATGGATATATTAAATTCATTAAAGAATTTTCCATCTCCAAACCAAACATTAAATGTTTAAGAGGAGAAATTTTGCCTTGCATAAAATATTCAAAAGGTGCTAAGATCCATATTGTTTTTAATAATGATACAATTAAGAACCTTAAAATAACTTCAAAAGATTTTTCATTTTTAGATCGACCGATCAAAAATTTTAATATTTATCGGGATAGTATTGTCAAATCCAAAGACAAAACATTAATTCTTTTTAATTGCAGTCTTGTTCCTAGAACAGATACAATTAATTTAGTTTCAGAAAATTCGGTGAGATTAATGCAATGGATGGGAGGGAAGGATACTACGATACAAATGTCAACATGCGGGAGTTTTTTCCGTCTCGTAATTTCTAATTCACCGTCTATTTTTTATGAAACTGCAAAGCTTATAGAATATATTGAGCCCGAAAAAGATACTGATGGTGATGGAATTATTGATAAAAATGATAGTTGCCCAGATGTTGCCGGTGTTATACAAAATCATGGGTGCCCTGAAAAACAGGAATCAAGTTTCTTCAAAACTCTTGCATGGTGGCATTATGTTGTTGTGTTACTGGTATTAATCCTTCTTGCTTACGTCGCTTGGCGATTAATCATAAAGAGGTTTAGGATAAAAAACAAGGTGCCAATAAAAAAAATATATTATAGTGGCCATTTAAAGGATTTTGCAGAAGCAAATGGAATAATTTTAAAACAACTAATTAAATTAAATCGTGATGTCATACCACGCAATTATAACTCACTTTCGGATAATGACCGAAAGAACGTGCAAAAGCAAATAAAATCAAAGGGCTATTTGATTACAGGTTTTTCTGATGCTTCTGGAGAAGAATTGCAAGACAATTTTAATTCCGAAACAATACAGCCAGATCCAATTTTTAGTAAAAAAATTGAAGATAATTTTGAATCTAGTCGAATTTCTAATCAATCTGATAGAAAAACCGAATTTGAGATAATACAACGACTAAGTCAGATTGAACAAAATATTATCCGTGAAATACGGGTCTCTTCTAGTAAAAGTAATGATTATACACAAGAACTCAATAGATTAAACAGTGAGATTGCAAATCTTAAAAGTGAAGTTAGTAAAGGCAAAGTAGAAAAGGATCGTCTTGATTCGACACTTTCCCAACTCAAAAATGATAATTCCAATTTGCAATCAGAAAAGAAACTGCTAGTAGATGAAAAAAACCAATTAAATTCAGATCTAAATCTTATCCAGGATAAAATTATACCTGTGGATTTTTTATCAAGTTATTGTGATACTGTTTTGTCTTACTTGGTTTTTTGCAATGATATAGTAGCTGATGCATATGGGTTTCTCAATCGTATCGACAAAAGGAATCCCCAGCAAAATATTTCAGCCTATCTATTATTGCTTAAATTTCAAACAACTATTAATAAGATTCCTATCGGCAACTGGATGCAGATTTTGAAAGATATAAATGAAACTGGAGTGACAAATAGTAAGCAAATAAGAAGCAGTTTTAAACAAATTGACAATATAGATGATAAGAAAAAACAATTTCAGCGATTACTTTTCTCTGAGGTTTTAATAAAATACAGCAGTAGTATTCTTATTGTAGCTGAAGAATTTAGGAATTTAGAACATTTTCATGTTCCAGGTGAGATTGCTAATGAAGCTCGCTCCATTTTCGAGAAGCATGTAACAAATTTAATTAGCAAAGTTAAGCCTACCGGCTTGGAAAATAAGTATGTTCCATTATTCAGAAACTTTGAAGAGTATTTGGGACTTGTTATGTCTGTTGATAGTGAAAGGAGTAACGCATACAAAGTAGTTACAGGGCTAGAGAAGGGAGCAATTGCAGAAATTGTTTCCTATGGAGTTAAAACTATGTTTGAAGAAACAAAAACACTTATCATACCCGTATAGTTATGAATGATTTTTTTAAAAGCATTTATGCTTACTGTAAAGAGGCACAGTTAGATTCCTTATGGTTTTGGGTTGTCCCTATTTTCACAATTCTTCTTATTTGGTTAATGACTACTTTCGGATTAAAGATTTTTGCCAAACAAAGAAAATTGAAAACCGTATTCTTTGTTAACCGTTCCTGGATAATAAGTTCTTTGATTGTTGCAGGAATAATTATTAGTATTATTTGTTTTTGTTGGTCAAAAAATTACTTCGTCCAGAACCATCTTCAACTTTCTTTTTTAATTGCTCTTACTATTTCAATGTTTATACCTATTTTACGGTTGTTATTTCTTAAAAGCTATTATACAAAAGAGAGTATTAAAGAAATAACAGACCAGCCTAAAACCTTGACCCAATTTAACAATGCTGTCATACTAGTAAAAAGAAGCTATCGAAAAAATAAATTGTTCTTTTTGATCCCAGCCTTTGGCTTTCTTTTTTTACTGTTCTATCTTTATCAAGGAACTAATCTAATTTCCATAGTATATGATAATTCTGGTAGCATGATCCAGAATAATGCCATAGATGCACTTTCTGAGACATTTGATAATTTACAAGAAAATAACGAAATTACTTTGACCACTCTTGATGGATTTACTACTCAAGATGATCCATCAGGAAAACCATCAATGAAAGAATTATTTTGTATAAATAGATTTTCTTCTCTCAAAGGGGGTAATGTTGTTTCATTTAATAATCCTGTTGAAGCAAAAAATGGATTATCACAAGCCTCCAATGTTTGTTTCGGTTCACCTATATGCGAATCTATTTGGAAAACCTATTTGTTTATTAAGGAAACAAAGACTAATCAAATTTATAAAAACAAACTTTTAATTATCATTACAGATGGGTTAGATAATATCGGTGAATCATTGAAAGTGGGAAAATTTTTCTTTGATGATGGAGGTTTCGTTGAATGGTTCCCTCCTGAAAACGTTTTTGTCATAGATTATTCAGGAGGAGTCTCTTCTTCATTTATGCAAAGGTGTCAAAGTGCCGGATGCGATATATATCCTGCGGAAAATAATAAGCAAGCATATCTTGATGCTTTGGATAATGCTCTGCAGTCATTTAAAAATAACTGGTACATGGTATATTGGACAATATTTATTTATTTCCTTTTTTCGATAATTGGTTTGTTAATTCAACCAAAAAAAATCTTATAAAATGAAACTACTATTAACGATTTTATTTTGTATATCATGCTCAATGATATCATTATCTCAGGAGAATATATTCATTCTTGTTGATATCTCTGCTTCAAGAGGGAATGATCCAGTAAAATCTGAAGCCAAACAACAAGTTTTTAACTTGATCCTAGGTCAATATTCTGCTAATGGTTGGATTCCTTTTCATATTATTGATAAGGAAATTCAAGATTTGGTTAATTCAACCACTAAAAAATCATTAATTAGTCAAAATTCATGGGTTTGTATTTTGCCCTTTGGGAATAAAGACACATACAAAAGATTTACAATTATCCAGAATAAAAATAACCCAACAGATTTTCAAAATTTGTTTAATCAAAATTATCCTTCTGCTTTTAGCGACCAATATACGTATATTCAAATAGCAGAGGCATTTACAGCATCTTTAGCTAAAACATATAACATTAATGAATATTATATGTTTATAATTACAGATGGATTGGGTGACCAGGATGATACGAATAGTAAAAATACATATGATACATTTGAACAGAACTTATTATTAGAATGGAACAATGCTTCTTCGTCCATCGTAAAGAATATTGGCTCGCTGATAAAATCAAAGTATTTTATTAATTTAAGACGAGTTACTAACGTTAAGAATTCTCAAATACCAACCAACCCAAACATACAACCACCTCCAGTCGTTGGTGATACAATTTCTCAATATGCTTCGATTAAAATTTTAACTCCTCCAGAAGGAAGAAAAAATAAGGAGGCTGAATTAAAAACTGATAATATAAATGTAAATTGGACTTGTACGAATTGCCCTCCAGGGATTAAATTTACCGTAATGATTTCAGAATATGATGGAGGAAAATTTCGGGATAAAAGAAGTGATTTAACCGCAACGACAACTACTTTTAAAGTTCCAGATGGAAAATTTAGAATTACTGTTTCTGCACAGAATTTTACAGTAGATCCTAAATCAACATGCATACAAGTAAGTACAGGTAATTATGCTTTTCTTTTATTCATTCTATTATTGGCAATAGCTGGGGGCATTGGTTATAAAGTTTGGAATGACAGAAGAAAGAAAAATAGTACTAAAAGTACGAATGTAAAAGCAAATGAGATATTTTCTTCTAATAGTTCAATATCTCCTCAATCAACTAATTCTAAACATTATTAATAATGGAAGACATCTTTTTTGACGCAGCTTATTCAAATCTTCAGCAGTTGCTTGGAAGAATCATTAT